>JAGNEZ010000012.1 GCA_018003015.1 Phycisphaerae bacterium
GACGGCTTGTCCGTCGGTGTTGTGGTACTGATCGAAGGCCAGGACGACCGCGCGGTCGAGCAGCTCAGCGTTCAGGATATGGCGGAGGAGTATAGTCTCCATGGCCGCGTCCGTTTCCTGCAGGGGGAGTCGTCGGGGCACACCGAAGAACCACTTTGCGGCTCTCATGCCGATCGAGTTGTTCATTCGCGGGGACAGGTAGGCATCAAGCGACAGTGGCTTGCCGGCGGGCTCGAAGCTGAAGCGGTCGGGTTCCTGGCAGGGTCTGGCCATCTGCCCCATGTGACAGTGGATGTCGACTCTGAGCGGGGCCGGATCCGGTGTCACCGGTGTGACCTCTTTCCTCGTTTCCGGCGTTTCTGGTTCCTGGCTGGTTTCTGGTTCCTGGCTGAAGGTAGTGCGGGTTCGATTGCTGCCGCCGGCAGGGCCAACTGCAGTTCGCGTTCGGGCACGTTGACAGCCGCGATGGTGACGCGGAGCCTGTCTCCGATGGCGATTCGCCGACCGCTTCGTTGACCGCGGATGAAGCCGCCGTTGACGTTGATGTCCCACCAATCGTCGGCCATTCCCTCGAATCGCAACAGCCCGTCGACCAGGTACCGTTGGAGCTGAACGAACAGGCCGACGTTGGTCACGCCGGCAACCACTCCGTCTTCCTCATCTCCCAGCCGCCGCTCCAGGAGCCGGAGGATCTTGATCTGGCGCAGCTCCCGTTCGGCGGCCTCGGCATGTCGTTCGGTCGAGCTGCACCGTTTCCCGATAGCGGCCAGTTGGTCGGCGGTGGGCATCGAGGCCCGGTCGCGGTGGCTCTTGAGACCGTTACTCAGGTATCGATCGAATGCCCGGTGGACTACCAGATCGGGGTAGCGCCGGATGGGCGAAGTGAAATGGGTGTAGTGCTCGCTGGCGAGAGCGAAGTGGCCGATCATCTTGGATGAGTACTCGGCCTGGGCCATCGAGCGGAGGAGGGCGAGGTTGACCGAGAACGACTCCGGTCGGCCCTTGACCTTGTCGAGTAGACGGGTCATGTCTTCGCGGGTGATTCGGCGGGGTAAGCGGTGGCCGAGAATACGCAGGAAGCGGCCGAGTTTATCCTGCGCGTCGCCGGGCGGACTGGGGTGGATTCGCCGCAGGTGGGGGACTTCCAGGCGGGTGAACAGTTCCGCGACGGCCTCGTTCGCCTCGACCATGAACATCTCGATGATGGTGTGGGAGAAGCTGGTATCCGTGGGGGCGACATCGATCACCTGGTCGTCGTCATCGAGAACCAGATCGACCTCGGGCAGGTCCAGGACGACCATGCCGGCCGCCAGGCGCCGTTTGCGGATCAGCCGGGCGAGCTTGTCCATGCGTTGCAGGAGGGCGACGACGGGGGGGGTGAAGCCTGCGGTGCGGCCTGAGATGAGATCGGTTGCCTGGCCGTAGGTGAGTCGCTGGCTGGAGCGGATGACCGTGTTGGCGAAACGGGTTTTCTTCCGCTGTCCCCGGGTGTCGTATTCGATGAAGACGCTCTTGGTGAGTCGATCCTGGGCTTCCTGGAGGCTGCAGAGCCCGTTGCTGAGGACTTCCGGGAGCATGGGGATGACATGTCGCGGGAAATACACGCTGTTTCCGCGGAGGCTGGCTTCGGCGTCGAGGGGTCCGCCGTCGCGCACGAACGTGGACACGTCCGCGATGTGGACGCCGAGCTCGAACCGGCCGGAGTCGAGGGTCCGGATGGAGATGGCGTCGTCGAAATCTCTGGCGTCATCCGGGTCGATGGTGACGATGGTGTGGGTCCGCAGGTCTTCTCGGCGGGTGAGTTCGTGGTCCAAGTCGTGGCCGGTGATGGCCGCCCGGGCATCTGCGAGAGCAGGCTGGGGGAACTCGGCCCGGAAGTGGTATTGGCGGATGATGCTGAGGGTATCGATTTCGGGATCGCCGTGTTTGCCGAGGATTTCGGTGATGACTCCTCTGGCCGGGCGGTTGGCGGACGGATACTCGGTGATTTCGATGACCACCTGGTCGCCCGCCTTGGCCCGTGTTGCCCGGATATCGCTGATATAGACCGGTTCGTGGAGGACGCGGCCGTCGGGCTGGACGAGCCAATCGCGGCCGTGCCTGAGGAGTTCGCCGACAAAGCAGCTGGAGCCGCGTTCGCTGATTTCGACGATCTCGCCCTCGACGCGGGTGTCCACTCCGCCTTTGCCCCGGCGGGTGATCTTGGCCACGACGCGGTCGCCGGTGAGTGCGCCCAGCGTAGCCGGGGGCGGGATGAACAGGTCGCCGTGTTCGGAAGGGGACTCGGGGACGACGAAGCCGAAGCCCCGCGGGTGGCCTCGAAAGACGCCCTCGATGCGTCCCGACACATGTGGCGACGGCAAGATGCAGTTGCCCCCGCCGAGGACCACCCGGCCGGCTCTCATCAGCGTTTTGACCGCCTCTCGGAAAGCGGGGTATTCCACTTCCTGGATGCCCATGGCCCGGGCGAGGGGGCGAGCGCGCTGCGGCCGATAGCTCCGATCGGCGAGGTGTCGGAGGATGCGATCCGAAATTGCGTTGCGGGGTTTGGTTTTCATTGTGGCGGCATATGATAGCCGAATCTGGCTGCCCCGCCAAGCTGGCAGGGTCATGGAGATGCGGATCGACCTGCTCGGCGCGCCGTTCAAGCCGAAGGCCCCGGTTCCGCATGGGTTGTTTGGCCTTGCACATATTACTTGATAATATAATAACGTTCTTACGATATATAGTATTATAAATCCTGCATTGGATGCGGGACCGGATGGACCAATGGAGATGCAGCGTTATGGCACAGCGTTGTCACCGCCCCGCCGGGGGGCGAATGGCGAAGCCGGACACGGCGGCCGAGGGCGAATCGCAGGTTGCTCGGCCGGTACTTGGATCGGCAACCCGGGGCAGCCGGCGAAAGCGTCGAACGCGTTGCCGGGGACAGGTTCAGCGGGCGGTTCTGGCTGTCGAATTGGCCGTCCAGGTCACCGAGGGCCGGCGACTGAGGCGAGCGGGAGTTCGGGTTGCCGGTACGGCGGTCCGATCCCGGCGTGGGCCGAAGGCGGCGTTTCCAGGCGTTCGGGAGCGAGAACGCATGGCTCAGCAGGTGGTTCGCGGCATTGACGCGGCCAAGCTGGCTGGGATGCTGGCGGCCATTGCTCATCCTCAGCGGTTGACCATTCTGTTTCGCCTGCTGGCTTGCGAGGCCAGGCACCAGTCGCTGGCCCGTGTCACGGGTCTGAAGGCAGGGCCCTTGTACTACCATCTTCGCGAGCTTCGAGCGGCGGGGTTGATCGGCCCGAAGGTCCGAGACCTGTATGTGCTCACGCCGATGGGTACAGAGGTCGTTCTGGTGGCGGTGGCGTTTGGGCGGCTATGCGGCCGAGGGGGATCGGCGAAGGCGTTGCGGTAGGGTTGGGCGGGATGAGGTGTTGGCTGGCCGAAAAGGGTGATGAGAGCCCCCCACCGCGACGTCCCATAATGTATGTTATGTTGCGTTCATCGCTGCGTGGGAGGTTAGGGCGGTCGGCTGGCCCGGCTTAAGGCCTGGCGGGCTGGGCTTTAGCTGGCCGGGGTACCCCGCGAGTTCGAGTCCCAGATCGCGAACCATCTGGCGGTCGGTTTCGGCGGCCCGCCCGCAGGTGGTCAAGTAGTTGCCTATGAGGAAGCCGCTCGCCCCGGCCGCGAAGATCCAGCTCTGCAGGTCGCGGAGGTTGGCTTCCCGCCCGCCGGCGATTCTGAGTTCTTGGGCGGGTAGGATGAATCGGTAGATGGCGATGATCTTGAGGCACTCGAGAGGCTCCGGGGGCTGACGGCCCGCCAAGGGGGTTCCCGGGATGGGGATGAGGAAGTTGATGGGCACGACTTGCGGATTCAGGTTGCGCAGTTCGAAGGCCAGATCCAGCCGGTCCGACCAGGTTTCGCCCATGCCAAACAGGGTTCCGCAGCACAGTTCGATTCCGGCCGCTCTGAGGTGCTGAAGCGTGGTGAGTCGCTGATCATAAGTATGTGTTGTGGTGATCTGCGGAAAGAACCGCCGGGAAGTCTGGAGGTTGTGGTTGTAGCGTTGGACGCCGAGTTCAGCCAGCCGCCGAGCCTGGTGATCGGTGACGATACCGAGGCTGGCACAGGCTCGCAGATCACCCCGGGTCCGGAGTTGTCTGATCACTCGTCCGCAGGCCTCGATTTCCGCGTCCGTCGGACCCAAGCCGCTATGGACGATAGCGAAGCTGTCTGCCCCGCTGATGGCCGCTTCCTCGGCAGCGCGGAGCATCTCGGTCTCGGTCAGGTGCCCGCCACCGAGGACGTGTGTCGCGTAGTGGCCGGACTGGCTGCAGAAGGCACAGTCCTCGCTGCAGAGTCCGACCTTGCCGGCCGCGATACTGCAGCAGGACACCTTCCTGCCGAAGACCTGCTCCCGAATGCGGGTAGCCCCCACGAGAAGGTCCGGCAGACTATCCGGTCCGACCTCGTCGACCAGCCACTCGGCCAACGAGCGATTCACATCCTGGCCCGCGACGACCTTGCACGCCAGTGAGTGGATAGTCTCGGCAATCAAGGATTCGCCCCGGTTGGGTTGAGTCGACTGGATCTGCTCGCACGGGTACGGGGGGCTCACTTCCGGGCCGGACCTCCGGGCTCGCCTGGTCTATCCATGCCTCGCCCGAGCCGTCGAGCCTTCTGGACCGCCTCGGTTATACGTTCCAGGTCGATGCCCTGGATCATGTCGATGCGGCCCATGACCTTGTTGAAGGCGTACACGTTCATTTTCTGGCCGCGTTCGCTGACCACCAGCAGCAGTTCAGTCGTGCCGTCCAGTTGAGCGCTGCTCATGGTGTAGCCTGGTGTTCGGTCGGTCTGGGCAAAGGCCATGGCGGTTCGCGGCTGGAAAGCGTTAAGGAGGAGTATCGCGGTGAGCAGGATGACGGCGGTGATGCTGAGCACGCCGATGGCGAAGTCTTTGGTGGTGAGGTGTTGTGAGGTGCTCATCTGGCTTTCTCCCGATCCCGGTCTCGCTCGCGGAAGTCGCGTGCCAGGTCCCGGCTGTCCATGTAGATGAGGCCGATCGGATCCTCGACGGTTCGTGGGTATGGCATGACGCGCCAGGCGTGGAGAAGGTGATTAGCGCCATCGAGGACATAGACGGCGTCATTGCGCAGTTCGGCCTGGGCGGAGACCACTGCGAAGCCGGAACCGCCCCCCTCGACCTGGGCCATAGCGGCCGGTGGCGAGTAGGCCAAGAGGATGAGGCCGCTCAGCAGGAGCAGGTTCGCGCCGGCCAGCACGACGAACAAGGTATTCCTGGACATTGGTTTGAAGCCTCCTATCGGGAAGCCGCCGGTGGTCTTTGGGGCGCTACTCATTTCAGGTTGGATCGCCGGGCGGGCTTGAAGGCCACTGCCAGGCAACACACCATGAAGATGGCGGCCGCCAGCCATTCCACCGCGCTGCCCTTCTCGGTGGGTATCTTCGGCGCTGGTTCAGTGTAGCTCTGCCCCAGCAACGGCGCTACCCAGACGGTCAGACCGAGAAGCCATGTCATCAGCAATCGCATGCCGCGCTCCAGAAGAGAATAGACATCCAATGCCCGCTATTATGGAATCATCAAGGCCCGGCTGCAAGGTCCCGGATGGGCGAGGCGATCCGGCGGAAGACCCTGGCCGACACGCTCAGGGTCTGCCAGCTCCCCGAACGCGGTCGGCAATGCCGCTCATAGTCCGCCAGGGACACGCCGTAGAACGCGTAGCACTCTCCACGATAGGCGTGCAGCTCCCCTGCCGGCCATCGTTCGGGTGCTCCCTGTAGATGGTAGGTGAAGACGAATCGGGATTCGAACTCGCTCCCGAATACTTCCTGCCACTCCCCGAGGCCCTCGAGGTCTTCGCGTGTGACCCAGTTTTCCCAGTAGCGCTTGTTGCCCCTGGCTGTGGTGTAGGGAAACTGGCGGCCCTTGACATCGACGATCCAATGCGGACTGCTGCGGGGGTAGACCAGGAAATCGAAGGATTTGACCCGGTTGTCGGTGATGACCGTCCTGCGGGTCTCGTCGATCGGAACGAACGGTACCCCCCTGCCACGAAGGTAGTCCGCGAACGCGGCCTCGTAATGGATCCGTCGCCGGAGCATCTTCGATGTTGCGGAGCTGGCATTCCCGTCTAGGCGGCTGACCCGTTGGCGGGCAACGGGCTACGGTGGAAAGCCGTCGAGGGGAACTTCGGACTGTTGTCCGGTAGCCAGGTTCTTCACCACCAGGGCTTTCCGGTCCTGGTATTCTGCTCCCACGATGACCGCCTTGGCCGCCTGCCGGGTGGAAGCCTGCTTCAGCTGCTTGCCGATCGCCTGCCGCCGGTAGCTGAACTCGGCGCCGCGTCCGGCCCTTCGCAACCTGGCGGTCAGCTCGATCACCACCGGGAAGAGGCTTTCTTCGGCGTCGATCACGAAGTAGTCGAGCCGGCTGGTGACCTTGGCGGAGGCCGGAAGCCGGCCCAGGTCGTTGAGCAGGTCGAGAATGACGACATCGCTCGATCCGAATCCCAATCCGGACATCGGCGGGCCGCCCAGGGCCTGGAGCAGGTGATCGTACCGCCCCCCGCCGCAGATCGCCCGCTGCAAACCGGCCTTCCCGAAACCTTCGAACACCACCCCGGTATAGTATGCCAGGCCGCGAACCACGCCCATGTCGAACGTGCAGTAGTCGCTGACGCCCATCAGTGCCAGGGTGTCAAACAACGACCGCAACCGGGCGACTTCTGCTTCGGCGGCTTCATTTCCCCGGCCGAGTGCTGCCAGATCGCAGAGGCCGGACTCCCCTTTTGCCTGAACGATGGTTTCGAGGTCGGATCGCTCCTCGGCGCTTCGCGTCACCTTGTCGAGCACTTCCGCGTATGCCTCCGGAGGCAGCTTGTCGCGCTTGTCGAGCACGACGTAGAGATCGGCATGCCGTTCGGGGGCGAAGCCCTTGGCGGTGAGCAGTGCAGCCAGCAGTGACCGCGAGTTGATCTTCATCACGCAGTCGGCCGGGGTCAGTCCGACGTACCGGAAGAAATCCAGGACGACGAGAATGCACTCGGCATCGGCCAGGACGTCGTCCACGCCGACGATGTCCGCGTTCCACTGGAAGAATTCTCGCTGCCGTCCGCGCTGGGGTTTTTCGGCCCGGCAAACCCGGGGTACGCTGAACCACTTGATCGGGCGGGGCAGCGACTGGGCCTTGGCGCAGATCATCCGGGCCAGTGTCGGAGTCATCTCCGGCCGAATGGCGAGTTCCCGATCGCCTCGATCCACAAAATGGAACAACTCGGAGACGATCCCTTCGCCGCTCTTGGCCTTGAACAGGTCCAGGTACTCGAAAATCGGACCGTCATATTCCTCAAATCCATTGCGAAGCGACACATCCCGCCAGGCCTGGAGGATCCAGTTACGGACGGCCATATCCTCCGGGTAGAAATCGCGCGTGCCTTTGACTGCCTGGAACTTCATGGTGGGCGAATTGTACGGTTCCGTTGGGGTGGCAGCAACCGGCCCGCGGTTGCCGACGGGCGACCCATCTAAAAACCCAGCGCATGGCGATGGCAGGCGATGTGAGGTGTGACGTTCGATCGCGACTAGGTCAGGCGTGTCTCCGATTACCCGGCAGGCCAAGCCGCGGTGTGGCGTGGAACCGCCGGCCTGGCCAATCGCCATCTGCACGGTCGGCGTCGAGTCTGGTATAGTGTCGCCATGCGGATCATCGCGGGACAATGGCGAGGACGGCGAATCGAGCCGCCACCTGGCGATCAGACTCGGCCGATCCTGGACCGCGTCAAGACCGTGTTGTTCGATCAGCTTGGCCACATGCTGGCGATGCCCGGCCGATTGCCGTCCATCGCCGTGCTCGACCTGTTTGCCGGGACAGGCAGTCTCGGGCTCGAAGCCCTGTCGCGCGGGGCGCGTTTTTGTCGGTTTGCCGAGCAGCATCGGGCCACTGCCGCCCTGCTGCGCAAGAATCTGGATGCGCTGGGGGTGATTCGAGAGGCGGAGGTGTTGGAGGGCGACGCGACGGTTGCCGATCTCAAGCCTCCCCCGGCGGCCGGCAATCTGCCCGCCCAGTACGAGTTGATTTTCCTCGATCCCCCCTACCGCATGTTGGCCGGCGCGCGTCCCGCCCCAGCGATGGCCGGTCTTCTGGAGCGGCTCGCGGGGGGCTGGGTCATCGCCGAATCCGCTCTTTTCGTTGTCCGCCACGACGCGCGGAGCGGAGTCCGCCCCGATTTATCTCCTCTGATTGAGATTTCCTCGCGTGTGGTGGGTACGATGGTGCTTCGATTCCTGGCTCGCTCGGGGACTCGTTCGTCGCAGGCGACGGAGGAGGCCCCGTGAGGAAGCGCGACTGGACCATCGAAGACGCCGCTCTGGCGGTGATCGGCACACTCCGAGAGCATGGGCACCAGGCCTTGTGGGCGGGCGGTTGCGTCCGCGACATGCTCCTCGGGCATCCGCCGCACGACATTGACGTGGCCACGGATGCTCCCCCGCCGGTGATCTGTCGCCTGTTCCCCAAGACGCGGAAGGTAGGCGTGCAGTTTGGCGTGGTTCTGGTGCGGCAGGGTCCCCACTGGATCGAGACGGCGACGTTCCGTACCGACCTGGACTACCGGGATGGCCGTCGACCGGCGCAGGTTGTCTTCACCACGGCGGAGCAGGACGCCCGGCGCCGGGACTTCACCATGAACGGGTTGTTCTACGACCCGGTCGGTAAGCACGTGATCGACTACGTCGACGGCCGCAGGGACATCGAGGCGGGTATTGTCCGCGCGATTGGCGATCCGGAGGCCCGGTTTGCGGAGGACCACCTTCGGATGCTCCGAGCGGTGCGATTTGCCACTCGGTTCGGCTTCAGCATCGATCCGATGACGGCCGGCGCGATCTGCCGCCTGGCGGA
Organism: Phycisphaerae bacterium; assembly: GCA_018003015.1. Classification (NCBI taxonomy): domain Bacteria; kingdom Pseudomonadati; phylum Planctomycetota; class Phycisphaerae; species Phycisphaerae bacterium. Next base: position 8,909 of record JAGNEZ010000012.1, read on the forward strand.
GAGGATCCGCCGCATCAGTCCTGAGCGAGTCCGAGAGGAACTGGAGAAGATGCTCGTCGGCTCCTCCCGCGGCCATTCCGTGCGGCTGATCGCCGAGGTAGGGCTGCTGCCCCACCTGTGGCCGGGTTCCGACTGGTCTTCGGATCGTTTGGACGAGGCCGTCCGAACGCTTGACGCCCTGCCGGAGGACGCGGACTTTGTTTTGTCCCTGGCTTCCCTTCTCGATCGGGAGTCCCACAGGGAGGCCGAGGGGGTGGCACAGGCGTTGAGATGCAGCAACGATCAGATCGAGGATGTCGCCTGGCTGGTGGCCAACCGGCGACGACTGGCGGATGTCGAAGCGATGGATTCGGCCTCCTTCAAGAAGCTCGCGGCTCACCGGCGGTTTTCTGCATTGCTGGCCCTTCATCGGGCGGCTTGCAAGGCTCGACACGAGCCGTTGACGGCCAGCGAGGCCGCCCGGCGGCGGCTCGAGGCCATCCCTCCAGGGCAGATTGCCCCCCCACCGTTGACAACCGGGCAGGATCTGATTGACCTGGGGCTGGAGCCTGGTCCACGGTTCAAGGCCATTCTGGACCAGCTTTATGATGCGCAACTCAACGGACTGATCCGCGATCGCGTGCAGGCCCTGGCTCACCTTGGCGGCATTATCCGTCGAGGCTCCGGACGGTGACCGCCGAGGACATTCCGGCGGACGGTGAGGGTTGGCGAGACGATCTTACCAGACGCTGGGCTGTGGCCCCCGACCGGACGCCTGGTTTTGTGCTTGATCCTGATGGCCGTGGTGTGTAAAGTATGGTGTGTGACTGGGAGAGGATGGGGTGGTTGACCCGTTACATCTCCGGTTGAATTGTTGTCCTATCGAGGAGAGGAGCAGAAGCATGTCACTTCGGAATCTTTGCGTTACCCTTGTTGTCATTGTGGCCGCGGGGGCGGGCACGGTTTTCGGGAACGTGTACGCCACGAATCTCAGCCAGAGTTCGAGCACCCTGGACTGGGCGGGCGCGGGCCAGACGGTGCACCTCGGTTACCTGTTGAACGAGGACGCCACCGCGGGGGTCAAGGTCGAGGTGCTCGATTCCAGCAACGCCGTTGTTCGGACGTTCAATACTGCCTCGCAGTCCAAAGGGAGTTACAGCGTGGCCTGGAACGGGCGAGATGACTCGAACGCCCGCGTGGCTCCTGGCAACTACTCGTTCCGAGTGACTGCGGCCGCCACTGGCTACGGCTCCTGGACCGAGATCGGGCCCTCCACCGAGCAGACCAGTTTCTACTCGCCGCGCGGCGTTGACGTGAACAAGGATCCGGCGAGCAAGTATTACGGCCGCATCTACGTCGCCGAGTCCAGTGGGGGCACGACCACGTTAGCGGTTGTCAATCGGACGACCCAGGACGGGGTGTACATACTCAATGCCGACGCGACCGATGCGGTGGGCCAGGGTAATACGGCCCGGACCGGCGGGCTGACCTTCGGTGGCACCAACAGTCCGTTCCGTCTTGTCTGCGGGCCCGAGGACAAGGTCTACCTGACCGACTGGTCGGACACCAACTCCAATCTCTATGTCGGCAACGCGGACTTCAGTTCAGCCAACGAGCTGCTGGACAACACCGGTCGGGCCACCTCTGGGAAGACTGCCAATCACGGCAGTATCCCGACCGTGTATGTCCAGGGCGTCGGCGCCAGCCGCGCGGTCTATACGATGGATGAGGATTTTGACGCCGGCACCGATACCGCTCACGGCGGTATCGGCAGCATTCTCAAGTATGATGTGGGCACGGCCACGTCGTTCACCGACCAGCCTTCGATCTTCTACGACGACGGGGCCCACGGGACGTTCAAAGGCCTGATCCAGAACTACTACGACGACATGGTCCGTGCATCCGATGGCACCTGGTGGGTCTCTCAGAACCGCAGCGGCGGGGCCAGCGATACGCTCGCCAGCCTGATCCAAATCAGTGCGGACGGCTCGACCGTGTTGTGGAAGTCCGTGCCCGACCTGGCGGCCAACTCTCTTACCGATCCCCTCAAGAAGAACTATGGCCTGGCCTGGGATCCGGTGCACGACTACCTGGCTCTGGCGACCTCCGATACCGGCAAGATCCTGATCTTCGACGACGACGACAAGGCCGTCATTGCCACCATTTCGTTCGGCGGCACTTCCTCGAGCGCGTGCCGTGACCTGGCGTTTGACGCCGTGGGCAACCTGTATGTTGTGAACAACAGCGTCGAGCGGCTGAAGATCTTCTCGCCCGGCGACGGCGCGAACTCGGCGTTCACCGACTCGTTTGCTGTTCTGGGATCGATTACCGTCACCCCCGAGCCGGCCACTCTGCTGTGCCTCGGCCTGGGTGCCCTGTTGACGCTGCGTCGTCGCTCACGCTGATCGTAAGCCATGGCCGGTTGACCGGCCGCAACGAGCGAGGCTCAATCTGGAGACCGGCGGGAAAGAGTAGCCGCCGGTCTCTTGTTTCATCTGAACTGAGAACCGAGCCAGCCGAGTCTCTGCTGCGCGAGCGTGCCCGTCGCAGTGAATGCAGCAGCGGACCGTTGACTGGGGGGTGCCCTGGGCCGCGATTGGCCCAATGGGGCGCGTTGCGGTATCATCTCCGCCTATGCTTGTTGTGCCTCGCGTTGAATCAGAAGAGTCCGCCAAGAGGTCGCTGGAAAGCACGACCTTCAAGCACTTTCGCCGGCTGTTGCGTTATGCCTGGCCGCACAAGCGGTATCTCCTGCCCGCCGGGGTGTGCATTCTGCTGATGGCGGTCACCTACTCGGCCAGTATTGGCTCCATGCTGCCGCTGCTGACCGTGATGCTGAAGCCGCAGGGTCTGCATGGCTGGGTGGACCAATACATTGCCGAGAGTCGGTTGAGGTGTGAGCTCGGCTACTACGAAGTCCTCCGCCATGGCAAGATCGATGAGGTTCCGGCGGGCGCCGGGCTGATCAGGACCATCAAGTCCCATTCTCCTCTGAGCGGGCAGCTTCACGAAGGCGATTTCATTCTCGCGGTCAACGGCCATACGGGTGATGCGGTGGAGGTTTTTCGCCAACTGGCCGGAGCCGAGCAGGAAGTGAGCATCACTTACCGCACGGCCCAAGGCACGAGTGGGACGGCGGTCGTCCCCATTCCCCCACCCCGGACGATGAGCGATGCCGCCTATGCCAAGGCCCTGGCTGTGGCCAAGAAGGCCGTCGGCCTCATTCCCGGCGGTCGTTCACCCGAGGAGCGATGGCTTACCCTCGTTTACGTGCTGGGCGTGCTCTTGGCCACGGCCCTGATCGGCGGAACCGCCAACGTCCTCGCCGAGTACCTGGTCCTGATTGTGAACTGCCGGGCGATCATCGATATTCGCCGTCAGATGTACCGCCACGTGCTGAATCTGCCCCTGAGCCACTTCAGTCGGAGCACGGCTGATACGATGAGCAAGTTCCTGCAGGATACCCAGGACATCTTCCGGGGTCTCACGAACTTTTTCCAGAAGGTCGTCACCGAGCCTTTCAAGGCGATCGGGGTCACGGTCGTGGCTTTGTTATTGGACTGGCAATTGACCCTTGCCCTGCTTCTCGGTGCTCCGCTGGCCGTCCTCCTGTTCCGCAAGTTGGGCAAGATCATCCGCAAGGCGAACCGCAAGCTGCTGGCAGGATATGGTCGGATGCTCAGTCGTCTGGAGAGCACTCTGGTCGGTCTGCGGGTGGTCAAGGCCTACACCCGGGAGAACTACGAACGCAAGCGGCTGTTCAGGGTGGACCGATCCATGCTCAAGCAGGAGTTGAAGATGGGCCTTGTTGAGGCGTTGACCAGTCCGACCATCGAGTTCTTCGCGTTTCTTGGCGCGTCCGCCGTGATTCTGTATTTTGCCACCGGTGTACTCCATCAGCCCGACAAGCTGGCGGACTTCATGACCATGCTGGTTTGCATGGGGGCGATTTTCGACCCTATCCGCAAGCTCAGCTCCGTCTATCCCAAGCTGCAGCGAGCCAACGCCGCCGCTCAACGGATTTTCGAGTTGATCGACAGCCGCAATGAGTACGAGCAGGATGCCGGTCGGCCCGCGATCCGCCCCATCACCGAGTCGATCCGGTTCGAGAACGTCAGCTTCGCCTACCCTGGCTCCGACCGGCCCGCGGTTTGCGACTTCTGGCTGACCGTCAGGAAAGGTGAGACCATCGCCATCGTGGGGCCCAACGGCTCAGGGAAGACCACGTTGCTCAGTCTTCTGCCTCGGTTTTTTCCTCTGGATAGAGGGCGGATCCTGATCGACGGGCAGGACATCGCGGGCGTCACCCTGCGTTCACTCCGCAGTCAGTTCAGCATTATCACCCAGGAGTCGGTGATTTTTCCCGATACCGTGGCGGAGAACATCGCTTACGGCCGACCGGCAGCCAGCCGTGCCGAGATCGAGGCGGCCGCCACCCAGGCCTTCGCCGACGAGTTCGTCCGGCAGATGCCGGAAGGCTACGAGACCGTTCTCGGGGAGCACGGCGCCAACCTCTCCGGCGGCCAGCGTCAGCGCATCGCGATCGCGAGGGCGATCCTCCGCAACGCCCCGATCCTCATTTTCGATGAGGCCACCGGCCAGGTGGACCCGGAATCAGAGATGAAGATCCACCAGGCCCTCGACGTCGTCCTGAAGAACCGGACCACGTTCATTATCGCTCACCGGTTCAGCACGATCAGCGGTGCCGACCGCATCGTGGTCATGGACCGCGGCCAGATGGTCGCCGCCGGCCCGCACGCCGAGCTGATGGAGAATTGCCCGCTGTATCGATCGCTGTACGAAAGCTCGTTCCGGGAGAGCGGTTGAACGGATATCCGTGACTTCTGCGTGTGGGATGCGGAGATCAGCGCTGCCCCAAAACCCGCTTGCGAACCGCGTGGTAGGCGGTCACGACCAGGTTGTTTCGCACGAAAAGCGATTCGGCCAGCCGCTCGATCGAAACAAAGTTGACCCGTTCATCGAGCAGAGCCCCGTCCTCGGCCACCAGGCCGCTTTTCACGAACAGGGGAACGCGGCCCTGCCCGGACTCCGCCCAGTACTTGCTGTCGAAATCCGCCAGGAAGTCAACGCCGACCTCATACTCGAACTGCCGATCTGGATCAGAGTGGCCGATCATGTAGAGGTTGTAGATTGGACCGCGGAAAATCATCTGATGGTGGATCCGGCCTGTCGGTGTTTTCTTGAACCAGGAGTGCATGTAGGAGAAATCGAACCGGGCGAGATTCAGGCCCGGCAGGTAACGGGCCATCCATCGCGGCGCCGCCCGCCCGATGACGCTTCCGCCCTTAATGATCAGCTCTCCCTGGCCGACCTCGTAGTTCGGGTCTCCGACCTCTGGCAGCAGCTTCTGGTAGGTCTCGTCGATGAGCGTAAGCGGGCCTGTCGCTTTCATTCCTGGAAACGACAGTCGCAGATACCCGTCCACGAGCGGGCCCGGATGGATGTCCTCGGCCGTGTATTTCAGGTGGTAGACCGGGTCGCTGGATTGGGTTGCGGACACGATCTCGCCGGTGATCACGCCGCCGTCGGCCAGACCCTGGAAGCTGACTTGCACCGGCCCCTTCTGGATCAGTGACCGAGCCGCCACCGCGTCCGCGACGATAGGCTGTTTGGGAGGAAGGACCGCTTCCAGGACGTCGATGTGGGCATCCACGGTGACTTCCGCGGAACGAAGTCGCTCAATCACCGCGCGGACGATTGCCCGGCTGCTCCCGGGACTCCCGGGTGTCCCGGTGGCCGGACTCCCGCTGACTGCTTGCAGCCGGCGCCGCAGATCGCCGATGTCCAGGTGCTCCATCGCAACGCCGATCGTGCCGACCTGGGTGTCTCCTTGCTGGCGGACACTGCCGCTGATCACGCCTCGCGAAGCGCCCCACTCGCATCGCAGCTGATCGAAGGACAGGCCGTCCTGTTCGATGGCCACGGCACCGTTCAACTCGATCGGTTGGTCGCGTGTTCCCACCGCCAGTTCGTCGAACTCAAGGCGGCTGCGTCCCAGTCGCAGGCCGCGCTGGTCCTTGAGCAGGTTGAGCCATGCCTCCGCCTTGCCTTCGAGATCGTTGATCCATGACTCTGGCAGCATGGCCGCCAGGCTTCTCGGTTTCTGCACCCGTATGTGGCTGGTGAGGTCCACCTCCACGTTGTCTGGACGGCTCGCGTGGCCGAGCGCGCATCTCAGCGTTCCGGCAACCGATGCCTCGTTTCCATCGAGTCTGAGCACCAGATCTCGAATCAGCAGACTCCGCTCGTCATCCTCCCGCTCGGGTCCGAGGACCGCATCCCAGCTCAGCGAGAGTGGAGTCCCGGTCGCTTTTCTCACCTGCGGGAAGGACTCATGTCCCGTTGCCAGCGAGAATGCACTGGCTCGGGTGTCGAGCGAGCCGGTCAGCGCGAGGCCGTCGGGGCGAGCGTGGGCTTCGCCGCGCCACTCGGCGGTGCCCGTGACCTGGGCGCGGCTGAGCCACTCCTGAAGGCGCGGGTGCATGGATCGAAGCGAGTCGTCAAACGCGATTCGACCGCTGGCCTCGAAATCCGCGAGCCGCAACTGGAACGGAATCGTGCCGGCATTCTGCCCCGAATCGGAGGTGGGGTTCTTCGATTCCGCCACCCGCCCCTTGACGCCGAAAGCCGCCGATGCACGATCGAGCTCCAGGCCCGCGATTCTCGCGCTGCCGCCGGTGATTCTGAGGATTCTCTCGTTGCCGTCCTCCGGAGATGGTTCATGGTTCCATGCGAACGCCACGTTGAGCGGGTTTCCCGCCGGCTTGCGTGCATCCGGGGATCCGGGGATGCGGAATCCCGCCTGGGAGGCCTCGAGGCTAAACGAACCTTGGCTCCGCGCGCCGGTCATCTCCGCCTCCGCACCGACCTTCAAGCGGCCGCTCGGATCCCAAGCTTCCGCTTGTTGCGACAGGGATGGAACCATGTCCAACCATCCGGCGACATCGGTAATGTCTGCCCTGAACTTGGTCCGCTGCGTGGTCCCTTCACTTGGTCGAGGAAGGAAAAAGCCTCCATCCGCATTCACTCGGTCCCGCGACCATGATCCTGATACGGTGCCCCCAGTCCCTTGCAGCGTGACCTCGAGGCTCTGATCCCCCTCTTTCTTTGCCAGCCGGACGTGATGGGACACAGACACGGACAGCGGTACGCCGGTTGCCTTGGTCACCGCGTTGTCCCAACGAAACTGCATCCGGTCGGCGACCAGGTCCGCGCCGGTCCGGAGGGTCCTGTTCGGGCCGACCAGGGCCAGCTCGCCGTGCAAACGGATGCCGGCCGTCCCAGCGACCTCCCGATCAGGACCGGCCTCGCACCACGTTCGCCACTGCGGCCAAAGCGTCAGCAGATCTTCGACGTGTGACGCCTGTGCCGCCAGCGACCAGGATGCCTTCAGCAAGCGCTCTTGACCGGACTCAAGTAGATCTTGCTTCGGCAGCCTCAGTTCATAATCCAGTCGGACATCGTCGGGTCCGGCCACGATTCGGGAACGCCCGCAATCCACCTGCACGCGGAGATCCTTCACCCGGCCAATCGCGGTCGGAGCGAAATCCAGCCATGCGCTGGCTCGCAGGCTCTGCCCCTCAGGTTTATCGAAGAGGTCGCGGTACTTGATGCGCGTATCCGCCTGGGTAATGAGGTCCAGCTTGATGCGCCGATTGTCTGCCTCCGGTTTGCAGGACAAGCCGAGCTGTACGGGCCCACGGCAATCTCGCAAGTCCTCGGTGACGCTCGACGGCGGCAACAACCTGAGGATCTCCTCCATCTGCCGGGAGAAGATCTCGATTTCCCCCTGGGCGCTCGGCAGGATTTGCGCTGCAATCTCGCTGAGGTTGCCCGGAGTCAAATCGCTCCAGGCAACAGGCGACACCCAGTCCGCCCATCCCGAAATCGACAAGCTACCCAGCGTCCCCTCAAATCGTGGCTGAACGCGCTGGGGCAGGGAGTGGCCGGCAATGAGGTCGATCCTGGCGGTCTTGGGGATGTCGGCGATGACGGCCAGAATGGGTCGTTCGCCGCTGGTGATGCTGCACGCGGTCCGGGCGCCATCGATGGTGACGAGCACATGGTCTTCATCGCGGCGTCGTGTTACGTTCAGTCCGAAATCCGTGCCGCCTGAGAGGACCAGGCCAGCCTGCCGGACGCGATCCTCGAGCTGCGGCCACTCCTGGTAGAGGATGCTCCAGTCCTTGACGGTGCCGGTCGTGTGCAGTTCCAGCGACACCTCGCCCTGGGGGTCGATCCTGGCCGCCGGTGATCCGGGGCCGGCGGGGCCAACCAGTTTGATGGCCGGTGTCTCATAGCCCAGCGACTTGAGTACGAGCACATCCGTGGTCGGGTCCCAGTGCCCCTCGCCGAGAACTTGGGCGTCGGGCAACTGGGGCCATCGGCCCCGATCCCCACGCTGCAGTCTGACGCCGTGCAGGGTGACCTTAAGCCCGAAGTCAATACCCAGGTCCGGCTGGGCGTGGATCGTCATTCGCCCGGCGCTTGTTCCCCTGACTTGCTCGAAGGGCAGCTTGGGCACCAGGCCGAGCGGCAAGTCCCGCAAGGACAGCTGGTCCCATTCGATCTGGATTTCTCCGGTCAGGTTCTCTCCCCGTTTCAGACGCGGCACGGTCAGGTGAGCATGAATGCTCAGCCGTCGGCTTGCCGTCGCCTCTCGAGCGGCGAGATTCACCTCCGGAGTCGCTCCTGCGCGTCCCCGATCTTCCTTGCCTGTCCAGACCTGCCCCAGAAGCCGCAGAATGCCCGTGTCATGGTCCAGATGACATTCCAGCGACTCGAGGCCCACCGTGTCGAGTCCCCGGGGCGTGTGCACGTGGCACGTCAACCGCCGTACCAAGAAGTTGCGGGACGGCAGGCCGCGGAATTCCTGGCTGGCCAGATCGTCGATATTCAGTCGCCCATCCTGATCCACCGCCAGAAACAGGCTGGGGTCATCGATTTGGAGTTCCTGGACCCGTCCCTTGACCGCCGTGATGATCGGTTTGAACTCGCACCGGATCCGTCCGAACTGGGCCAATATGGGCACCGTGCTGTCCGGACGATCCTGGATGGTAACCCCCTCGAAGACGATTCCTTCGATCCAGCCGAGGCGCACCCTGTCGATCTGGACCCGCCGGTTCAGTGCGGTCGAGAGCTGGTTCATGAGCTGCCGGGCGAGCCACTCCGGCGGCAGCCAGAACGGCAGTGTCGCATACCCGATCGACAACACGCCCGCCACCGCAACCAGGACGCGGATCAGCCACCACGACTTGGGTCGTCTTCGTGGTGTGCTGGTCGGCAATGTCGGCGCATCCGCTATCCTCACCGATCGCTTCTCACTTGGCCGGAGTTTCCGCCGGCCCGGGCGGCTGGCTCGCAAGCTGCACCAAGGCTTCACGGACACGGGCGATCTGCTCGGGCGTCACCGTCAGGTAGCGGTGCTTTCCGTCTGGCGAGGGCGCGTGCGCCGTGTGTCCTTCGCCGTCGATCAGCACGCGGCCGGGCTCCGACAAGCCGAAGTAGCCCCGTTCCGGCCGGACGGCGAACAGGACGGCCGTCAGGTCCCACGTCGGCCGGTCGTAGGGCATCTTCATGTAATGCCGATACGCCTCGGCCAGGGGGTGGTGCTTCACGTAGCCGTAGTCCTGCTCGATACTCACCGCCGGGTACTGGATCGCCCGGCCGATCTCGAAACCGCTGACCACGATCGGTGTCGGCCACTCGGCGAACACCTTCCTTGCGGCGGGCAGGTCCTCGACTACGTTGTATTCCTTATGCTGGTTGCCTTTCTCGAACATGCCGGCCATGCTCGAGAGCAGGCGGCATTTTCTGGCTACCAGTTCCATGCCTCTCAGCGGTGAATAGCCGTCCGGAGGCGAATCGAGAAGCCGGGCGAGATTGGTGGAGAATCCGACCACGGCGATGACGACACTTCCGTCCGGTTGTCCGGCGAGCACCTGGCGAAGCAGGCCCACCGCTTCAGGGGCGTCCTTGCCGCTCGCCAGATCGTGGGGATAGCGGGGTTTTCCTCCATCCTGGGCCTGGCAAGGCGGTCGAATGTAGTTGCCGTCCTCCGGTGTCTTGCCGTCGCGAACCACACCGACAGGAACGTCTCCCCGGCCGTAGAACGTGTTCACCAGATCCACAAACGGGCCGCTGAACTCATTGTCCTTGCTCAACGTCACCGCAAGCAGCCGGCATTCGCCACGGCTGTGCAGGGCATGAATGACGCCCAGCGCGAGGGCGTCGTCAATGTCGTTGCCCATGTCGGTGTCGAAGATCAGCCGGACGGGTTCGCGGCCCCCACCGGCGTCCGCGGCGGCGGTACCCGGGATCATCAGTGACACCAGAGACAGCACGGTCAATGAGATGCTGATAGATCGACTCATGCTTTCGGGCATCCTTTCTCGGTAGCGCAACGTCGCCCCCGGCAGACTTCCCAGGCTGTCGGTGCCATCATCGCCGTGCCGGATCGTGAAATCAACCTCCCTGTGATGGACGGGCTCAGAACCGCGGTACGCCTGTCCCCGGCCTTGTTCACCTTCGGCCGGATGCGGTATAAACTCGCCGGAATGCGAATTGGCGTACTTTCCGATACCCACGACCGGCTGCCCGCCATTGACGCGGCTCTGGCCGCTTTTGCCCGGGCGGGCGTGCAAGCGATTCTGCACCCGGGCGACCTGGTGGCGCCCTTTGCCGCCAGGCGGCTGCTCGGCTGGAAGGGACCGCTATACGTGACCTACGGCAACAACGACGGTGAGCGGGAAGGGCTCCGGAGCATACTCCCTCAGATCCAGGACGGCCCCGTCTTCGTCGAGCTGGCGGGAAAGCGAATCCTGCTCCAGCACGATCTCGCCCGGTGCAAGTCGACCGACCTGGACAAGGCTGAGATCGTCGTTACCGGTCACACCCATGAGGTGGTCAATGAGGTCCGCGACAATCGACTGGTCTTGAATCCGGGCGAGTGCTGTGGATGGGTATCCGGACGCTCGACGGTTGCAGTGCTTGACACGGACGCCTTTTCGGCGAACATTGTCGAACTGACGCTATGAAGGATACCCGCTTCATCTGCCGGTTGGTCACGACTGCGTGTATCGTGCTCTGCTCGGGCGCGCCCGGCTGCGTACGGCGCACGCTGACGGTCAACACGGTTCCTCAGGGTGCCAGGGTGATCCTCAACGACGAGGAAGTCGGTACCAGTCCGGTCCAGGTCGACTTTCTCTGGTATGGGGACTACGACGTCATCTTGAGGAAGGACGGTTACAGCACGCTGCGCACGCACCAGAAGATCGATCCCCCCTGGTATCAGATCCCGCCAGTGGATTTCTTCGCCGAGACCCTGATTCCGGTCATGCTTCATGACCAGCAGCAGATGTCCTTCACGCTTGAGCCGGCCCAGCCGATCGACAAAGCTGAACTCATCCAGAAAGCCGGCGAAGTCCGCGAGCGAGCGCTTTTCAGTGAGGATTAGCCACCGGCGTCGTGGCGGGCGTGGGCTCGCCCGGAGTCAACTCGTCCTTGTCCGCGTCGAATTCTATCCGCCTACCCTGCCGGAGGGACATGGCCGCCATCGTCGTCGCCAGGGCGGCATCGAAGGCTCCATCCACGCCGGCACAAGGTTGGCGCCGGGAACGCATTGACGAGAAGAAGTCCGACATGTGATCGCGATCCGGCTTTCCCCTCAGGATAACGCCGCCTTTGACTCGGTCGGGCAACCGGCGGAGGGCGTCCGTCGTGTACTCTGGGAACCGTGCCCCCGGGTTCTGCAGTACCACCTCTCCCCCCCCACCTTCACCGAACGCGACGCCAGCCTGGAGATCCAGCGTGCCGTTGGTGCCATAGAACATCAGCTCCCGGGTATGTGCTCCGTTGCCCAGACGCATGTGAAAACTCACCAGGCATCCGCTGGGATACTCGAGCAGGCAATGCACGGTGTCGGGGTTGTTGCGGCCGTCCTGCCACAGGTAGATACCGCCGGACGACACCGCGGTCCTGGGTTGCTCGCCGAGCACGAGGTTGACCTGGTCGATGGAGTGCGTCATCCATTGGCAGATGGGGCCGGAGGAATACGGCCAGAACAATCGGAACTCGCGATAGTAGCGGGCATTGAAGGGGACCTTGGGCGTGTAGCTGATAAACTCGCCCCAATTGGTGTCACTCTCGCTAAGCGACGTTTCCGCACCTGGGATCCGCCACCTCTGCTGGAATGTGGGCAGTGAGGTCTCGACGTAGGTGATTTTGCCCAACTGACCCTTGCGAACGAACTCGCGAGCCGCCCAGACCAGACCCTCGCTTCGGCGCTGGGTGCCAAGTTGGAGAATCCGGCGTGTCCGCTTCACGGCGTCACGAGCGAGCTTGATCTGTCGGAAATCGCAGCCCAGCGGCTTCTCCACAAAGACGTCCTTGCCGGCCTCAACCGCCTGCTTGGCCTGTGGGGCATGCTGGAAGTCCGGTGTCGCGATCACGAGGGCGTCCACGTCTCCCAGATCGCACATCTCGGATAGCGTTCGGCATTCGCGAACCGATTGTCCGAACAACTCGGCGGCCTTCTGTGCGGCGGATTCCCGTCTCTGGTTCCATATGTCGCAGACCGCGGTCACGGTGACGTTGTCTTGGCGTGCAAGTCGATTGATCCATTCCATGAGGACCATTCCACGGTCCCCGGCCCCCACCAGGCCGACTGAGATCCGCTCGTTCGCCCCGGCGGGTCGACTGGTTGGCACAGAACGTGCCGTCGGCGCTGCGGCCGCCAGGACCGCCGAGCCAAGCGAATAGCCTATCAACTCCCGCCGTGAACGATGAACGCCTGCCATCAGAACCTCTCCAAGACTGAGAACCTGTGTGGCTTCAGGATGGTGGCCACCCTGGCCTGCCCTCGCCTGAGATTGCCTATTCTATCATCAACGCCGCTTGACGATGAAGTGAGCGTGCGTTGGTCGGAAATTGTCTCGGAGCCGAGTCAACATTCTGTCCCACCTGTGATAAGATCCTAATTGACAGCAGGTAAAAAGGGAGTATGCTGATCGCAAGTGCTGGCTCGACGGCATTTGTACGAATAGCATCACCAAAGGAAGGCGAGAGGAAAGAGGCGAACCGTCCCTTGGTAATCCCGTTCACCGGGAGGCGTGCGCCATGAGAGTCCTGATGCTTGGCTGGGAGTTCCCGCCTTTCATTTCTGGTGGTCTGGGTACCGCGTGCTACGGTCTGACCAAGGCAATGAGTCAGATCGGCACGGACGTGATCTTCGTTCTGCCCAAGCCCATCGATCCTGATTTTGCCAGCCACGTGCGTCTGCTCTCTCCTCGATCCCTGGCCGCCAAGCGTATGGCGGGTCTTGCAGCTGACTATGAGCTTCAGGAGATGCAGCACGTGAAGTTCTGCGCTGTCGAGGCCGGCCGCGGCATCTCGCCGTATCACACGCCGGAGCAGTATGAGGAGATGGCTCGTGAGCGGACTCGCCGTGTGCGGGCCCTCGATCGAGGTGAAGTCCCGGCCGAGGGAAACGAAGCGGCGGGGGTTCCCGCTGGGGCCTCCAGCCCAACGACGACTACCGACTACGGCGGTGATTTGTTTTCCCAGATCGAGCGCTATGCCCGCCTGGCCACCTACATCGCCGACCACGAGCAGTTTGACGTGATTCATGCCCACGACTGGATGACCTACCGCGCCGGCATCGCCGTCTCCGCTCTGACTGGCCGGCCGCTGGTCGTCCACATCCATTCGACCGAGTTCGACCGCAGCGGCGAGCATGTCAACCAGCGGATCTACGACATCGAACGTCAGGGTCTGCATTTCGCCCGCAAGGTCATTGCGGTCAGCCATCTGACCAAGAGCATCGTCACCTCGCGCTACGCCGTCCCGGCGGAGAAGGTCGAGGTCGTCTACAATGCGATCGATTGGAACGGCACCCAGCCTCCGATCAACCCGCCGGCAATTCGCCGGGACGAGAAACTCGTGCTCTTCCTCGGACGAATCACGATGCAGAAGGGGCCGGAGTACTTTCTGGCCGCGGCCAAGCGGGTGCTCGAGGTCATGGACAACGTGCGTTTCATCATGGCCGGCTGGGGGGACATGATTCGCCGGACGATCGAGCTGGCCGCCCAGATGAACATCGGTCACAAGGTGCTCTTCACCGGTTTTCTGAGGGGTGGTGATGTCGATCGCATCTTTCGCATGGCCGATCTTTACGTCATGCCCAGCGTGTCCGAGCCGTTCGGAATCGCGCCCCTGGAGGCGATGTCCAACGATGTTCCAGTCATCATCAGTAAACAGTCTGGCGTGTCGGAAGTCATCCAGCATGCCCTGAAAGTCGATTTCTGGGACGTGAACGAGATGGCCAACAAGATCATCGCCGTCCTTCGTCACCGCCCGCTGCACAGCACGCTGCGGGAGCACGGCCGGATGGAGATTCACAAGTTGTCCTGGGCTGACTCCGCTCGCCAGTGCATCGACGTCTACCGAGACGCCATCAGCCTGGCCCACGCCGAGTGACGGGCTGGGTCTGAGGCGGGTCCCACCTTGTATACACCAGCCCCCTACCGTCCTGACGCGATGTTCAACGCAGCCTCAGCGCTGCCTTCGCGGAGAGTCTTGAACCGATCCCGCGCGGGCCTGCACAGGCTGCCTTCAAGGAGGTTGGCGCATGGATCAGCGGCCTTTAGCATACGCTGGGACCATGGAGAGAACGGCCCATGCTGCTATCCAGAGTTCTATTGGGCAGCCTGATGATTGTGGCCTTGGGCGGCCTGATCGCCCTTGACGCGTGGTTGTCAGTCGGCGAGCCGCCCCCCGGCCTCGGTTCGGACGGCTACCCCCCGATGGAGACTGGGATCCGGTTCGCGGGCCTGCCCGTGGTTGCGGTTGCCATGCTCCTGGTGGTTCTGGCGGCTTTCGAGTTCGGGGCGCTGCTTCGGCTGGGCGGATATCGGCCGGTGACGCTCTGGGCGGCCTTGGTCAGCGCCGGTCTGGTCGTGATCCCCTGGCTCCCGCCTCGTTTGTCGGTCTCCGGCGAGTCGATGACCGTCGTCTGGCTGATGGGTGGCGTCATTGGCGCCGCCTTGGCCGCCATGGCCCGCAAGACAACGGAACGAGCGACTACGGCCATGGCCACGACGGTCCTGATCATCGTCTACCTGGGGGTGCTCGGCTCGTTTTTCGTGCGAATCCGATTCATCGATCCGGGGCCTGCCGGGGCGATACTCCTGGTGTACACCGTCCTGACGATCAAGGCGGCGGACATTGGGGCGTACTTCACCGGAATGTGCTTGGGTCGCCACGCCCTTGCCCCGTGGTTGAGCCCTAAGAAGACCGTTGAAGGGTTTCTGGGCGCGATGGTCGTCTCGGCCGGTGTTGCGGCCGGCGGGGCGGCCTTCTGGCCGGTGATCGCGCCTGGCTCCCCGCCCTTTGGTGTGCTGCAAGCTCTTGTCTTTGGCGTTCTTATGGCAGTCATGGGTCACCTGGGGGATCTGGCGGAGTCGGCGATCAAGCGAGACATCGGGGTGAAGGATTCGGCCGCCCTGATCCCGGCTTTTGGCGGCCTGCTGGATCTCCTGGATTCGACGTTGTTTGCGGCCCCGGTGGCCTGGTGGATGCTAACGTTCATGCCGAAAATCGGCTAGAATAGCCCTGGGCTGGACCGCCTTACGGTGACCCGATCGCCGTCGAGTTGGGGCCGGACGGGCGGATTGGTGGCACGGGAGTACAATAGCACTTTGGAACTGACCATTACGCTGGAAGACGCCGCCAGACGCGCCGCCCTTTTCGGGTCGGGCGACAGGCATCTTCGAATGATCCGTGGTGCCCTTGGCGTCCAAATCACCGCTCGCGACTCTTCTCTCAAGATCGCCGGCACCACCCAGGCCGTCGGGCGGGCGGTCGCCGTCATTGAGGAACTCCAACGTGGGCTTCGGGATCACGACGATTTGACCGATGATGAGGTGATTGAGGCCATCGCTTTCGCTTCTCGGCTGGGCGAAGCCAAGGAGCGAGACGACCAGGTTATTGAGGTCTACACACGGCAGGCAGTGATCAGCCCCCGCACCGAAGGCCAGATGGCGTACGTCAAGGCCATCCAGGGACGGGATCTCGTCTTCTGTGTGGGGCCGGCCGGTACGGGCAAGACCTATCTGGCCGTGGCCATGGCGGTGTCCTTCCTCAAGGTCGGGGCGATCCAGCGTATCGTTCTGGTTCGTCCTGCGGTTGAGGCCGGGGAGAAGCTCGGCTTTCTTCCCGGCGACATGCAGGCCAAGGTGAACCCGTACCTTCGTCCGCTGTTCGATGCGATGCATGACATGATGAGCTATGACCAGATCAAGCGGTTCATCGCCAATGACGTGGTGGAGGTGGCGCCCCTGGCCTTCATGCGCGGGCGGACGCTCAACAACAGTCTGATCATCCTGGACGAAGCCCAGAACACCACCTGTTCGCAGATGCTGATGTTTCTGACTCGCCTGGGCAATCACAGCAAGATGATCGTCACCGGGGACGACAGCCAGATTGACCTGGAGAAGCCCGAGACTTCCGGATTCACGGACGCTCTACGGCGATTGAAAGACATGCAGGACATCGCTATTGTGCGGTTGCAGCGGTGTGACATCGTTCGTCACCCGCTTGTCCAGAACATCGTCAACGCCTACGCAAATGAGAAGTACAGGTAAGCCTGGAACTTGAGGTCGAAACAGACAAACCGAGCCGAGGCCCTGCGTCAGGAAGCCAAGCGTCAGCTCAGTGAGCATCATGGCACCCTGTGGCGCCGACTTTGCCGAGCCGTCAATCCTGCGACCCTGGCGATCTGGGTGGGCTTCTACGCCATCGCGGTCACGATCCTCGTGGTCGGCGGCGATTCCATGCCCCGCTACCGCAACGAGCTCGTGCAGAATGACATCGTCGCCCGGGTCGGCTTCCAGGTGGAAGATACCGAGCGCACGCAGCAGGAGCGTCAAGCCGCGGCGATCAATGCCCCCGATGTGTATCTTGAGAATCCGGCGCCGCTGGCTTCGCTTCGCAGCGATCTGACTGAGCTCTTGGCCACGGTCAAGGCGGTAACCGAGAATCCTGGCCCTCAGTTGCTCTCCAAAGGGTGGGCCATCAGCGATGCCGGCCTGGCGGCTTTGCGGGCCTACGCCGCCGACGAGTTCCAGAGCAGCGAGTACGACAAGCTGGTCAAGAGGGTACTCAGCGAGCTCGGGGGGCAGTACTTGGTGCACAAGCCGGCCAAGACCTTTCGCGAAGGCACTCCCCAGACGAGCGTTCTGCGTCACAAGGATGCCAAGGATGCGCCGGACATCGAGATACTGACCAGCCGGCTTCAATACGTGGGCGACGAGAAGGTCGTCGATCAAATCGCCACCGAAGTGGCCGAGCGGACGGTGCCCGAGGCGCTGCGTGGACCAGTTCGGGAGCGGATCCGCAGGGTGCTGACCGGCGCGCCCGACAAGAGCGGGACTCAGCCGCAACCGGTTCCGCTCTGGCGATACGACCAAGACGCGACCAAGGAGGCCACCAAGCAGGCCCAGGACCGAATCCCGGTCTACACCCTGCGGTATGAGGTCGGCGATCCGATCGTTCGGGCGCGCACGGTTTTGGCGCCCCAGAAGATCGAGCTGCTCAAAAAGGAGCACGAGGAGTTTCGACGGGCTCAGCGCACCGATCCTACGCTCTACCGCCAGCGCTGGTTGGGCGAGTTGGGCAAAGCGATCATCATTCTCATGGTGACGCTCGGCCTGATCACATACATTGTCATCTACCAGCAGCGGATCTTCCAGAAACCGACGCGCGCCCTGGGCCTGGTGACGCTCCTGCTCCTCCTCCTGCTGTGTACCCGGCTTCTGAACCAGATCCAGTCGCCCGCTCATCCACCCGCCGAGTTCACGCTGGCCTTCGTCGCGACGGCGGCCATGCTCCTGACGATCGCCTACAACCAGCGGTTTGCTTTCGGCACGGGCGGAACCCTGGCCATCCTGGCGACCCTGGCATCCGGTGGTGATTTCGGCCTGTTTCTGACCCTCACTGTCGGCATGAGCGTTGCCGTCTTCACACTCCAGGAGGTTCGAACCCGCAGCAAGATCATCCTGGTAGGGCTCATGGCCGCGGCCGCCGCGTTTGTGGCCGCCACCGCCGTCGGCTTCCACGAGGGCCAGGACGTGAAATACGTTCTCGAGCATTCGGCCGCCGCCGCCCTGGCGGCCCTGTTCGCCGGTTTCTTCGTTCAGGGGATCCTGCCCAGTTTCGAGCGCTGGTTCGGCATCGCCACGAGTATGACCCTACTGGAGTGGTGCGACGCCAGCCGTCCGCTCCTCCGCCGACTGGCCCAGGAAGCGCCGGGAACGTACAGCCACTCACTGGTGCTGAGCCAGATGAGTGAAGCGGCCGCCGGGGCCATCGGGGCCAACGGCCTGCTCGCCCGCGTCGGGGCTCTCTACCACGACATCGGCAAGGTCCAGAAGACCGAGTACTTTGTCGAGAACCAGGAAGCCCGGATGAACCGCCATGACCGGCTATCGCCGACCATGAGCCTGCTGATCATCACCGGACACGTCAAGGACGGTCTGGAGATGGCCAAGGCCTACGGGTTACCGCGCCTCCTTCATCAGTTCATCCTCGAGCATCACGGCACCACCGTGGTTCGCTACTTCCACCACATGGCCACCGAGGCCGCTGCCAAGAAGACCGGCAAACACGATCGCGAGATACCCGAGAGTGAGTTCCGCTATCCTGGTCCCAAGCCCCGCTCCCGTGAGTCGGCGATCCTGATGATCTGCGACGGCTGCGAGGGCGCCGTCCGGGCCCTATCGGAACCGACGCCCGGGCGTATCGAGAGCACCGTCCACCAGGTGGTCATGGACCGGCTCACTGACGGGCAGTTTGACGAATGCGACATCACGCTCCGTGATCTCAACCTTGTCGAGCAGACGATCGTCAAGAGCCTGTGCGCGATCCACCATGGCCGGATCAAGTATCCCAAGGCCGGCGGGAGCGTGCCGCGGGTCCCGAGCCAACAGGAGCCGAAGTTGCTCAGGCCGTCGGTCGAGCCTTCGAAGCCGGCGGTTGTGGTTCCGGCCCAGCCGGTCGCCGACCTGGTCGAACCCGCTCCCGCGAGTAGCTCATCATGACCCCCACTCCTGCCGCTGGTGCCCCAGTCACCGTTCGCATGGTGTGTCGCGTTGCCGGTCTGTCCAGGTCGCGGATTAAGGGGGCGGTGCGGGCCGCGGCAGGCGATCAGCCTATCCGGGCGATCGGAGTGGCCGTCGTCGACGATGCCATGATCGCCCTGTTGCACGGGCGCTACCTCGCGGATCCTCGGGCGACGGACGTGATGAGCTTTGATTTGCGCGACGATCCGCGCGATGGCGAGCTCGAGGGTGAGATCGTCATATCCGCCGAGACCGCCGCCCGGCAGGCCCGGGCGCTGGGCCTGAGGATGGACCAGGAAGTGCTGCGTTACGTCGTTCACGGCGTATTGCATCTGCTCGGACACGATGATAAAACTGCCTCCCAACGCAGGCGGATGCGGCGGCAGGAGAATGCTGTCCTGTCTCGGCTGGCCGATCGGCCTGAGCCTGCCTGTCGCCTCCCACCGCGAGAAAGAAGGGTGTAGCCAACGTGCCCGACTCGGAACTGTTCATCGGGCTGGGACTTGCTGTCCTGGCCACCTTGAGCACCACTGCGAATGTCGCTCTCCGGCATTTCTCGCGCGTGCAGCTCGACGAGCGACTGGAGAGAACCGGGAGGGCGTCCCTGCTCGATCGACTGACCGAGCGCCGTGACGACCTCATCTTCTCCACCTCGGTCGTCCGCATCTGTTCGATTCTCGGGCTGGTCTTGCTGATTGCCCATGCCTTCGGCTTTGGCCCATCCGCCCACGCCCAGGCCGGCTACATCACAGTTTTCACGCTCTCGGTTCTGGTCGTCTTGGTTTTGGGTGTTGCCTTGCCCCACGCGTGGGCTCGGTACGCCGGCGACGGGTACCTGGCGGCGATCCTGCCGGCGTTGCTGCTTCTGCGCACGCTCCTCTTTCCCTTCCTGGCCATCCAGCATCTGTTCAACGGTCTGGTCCGCCGCTTGGCGGGTGTTCCGCTCGCCGACGAGGAAGAAGCCGAGGCTGACCAGATCGAGCAACAGATCCTGGGGGCGGTCAGCGAGGGCGAACTGGCAGGTGCCGTTCACGAAGAAGACGCCGAGATGATCCAGTCGGTGATGGGTCTTCGCGACAAGCACGTTGCCCAGATCATGACTCCCCGGACCGAGATGGTGGCCTTGCCGGCCAGCATCACGCTGGACGAGGCCAAGGAGTTCATCGCCCGCGAAGGGCACTCCCGCATCCCCATCTACGGCGACAGCCTCGACGACGTACGGGGCGTGTTGTACGCCAAGGATCTGCTCATGTTCACCGATCGCGACGAGTTCGAGCCGCTCGAGGCGATGCGGAAGGTGCCCTTCGTACCCGAGACCAAGCGCATTCCCGACCTATTGACCGAGCTGCGCGAGAAGAAGGTCCACCTGGCCATTGTCGTAGACGAGTACGGGGGGACTGCAGGCCTGGTGACGATCGAGGACATCATCGAGGAGATCGTGGGTGACATCGCCGACGAGTATGAGAACCCTGCGCCCGAGAGCATTCGCCACATCGACGACAAGACGGTGGAAGTCGATGCTCGCGTACACATTGACGAGCTGAACCACGAACTCGGCATCGAACTGCCCGAGGACAGGGACTACGACACAGTCGGTGGTTTCCTATTCAGTGAGATGGGCAAGATCCCGGCAGCGGGCGAAGAACTGAGCTTCCGCAACATCCGGTTCAGTGTCCTGGACGCCGAAGAGCGGAAGATCAACCGTCTGCGCATCCAGGTCGTGCCGGACGAGCCCGCTCACTGACGGCGGATACCCGGCCCATTTCCGCGAGAAAGGACACGCCTCATGAACCTGGTCCTCAGCGAACACGAGCGGCGAGTCATTGGCGTCCTCATGGAAAAGTCGATGGCCCAGCCGGAGTACTACCCTATGACGGCCAATGCCATTGTCGCCGCCTGTAACCAACGCAACAATCGCGATCCTATCATGGAGCTTGACGAGGTGGCGGTCAGTGCCACGCTGGATGCTCTTCGAAAGCGCGGACTGGTCGAGCAGATCCTGCCTGCCCCGGGTGCGCGAACCGACCGTTTCAGGCACAAGATCGATGTCTGCTTTGGCTGGGGCCCGCGTGAGCGGGCGATCGTGGCCGAGCTCTTGCTCCGGGGACCACAGACTCCGGGTGAGCTGCGTTCGCGCGGGTCGCGGCTCACGGCGTTCGAGAACCTCGATGCCGTCCACACCGTCCTGGAGGCATTGCGGACCTGCGATCCCCCGGTTGTCGCTCCCCTGCCTCGTGAGCCGGGACAGTCCGCCATCCGCTTCACCCACCTGTTCTACCCGGAAGGCGAGATACCGACGGTGGCCGGTGTAGTCCCAAACACCGGGCGGCACGAGAGCTGTGAGCCGCCGGGGATGGCGCGGCCTTCTCCGGAGCGGGTAGCTGGAACGACGTCGTCTGGCCGGACCGACCTGGCCCGACTCGAGGCCGAGCTGGCTGAATTGCGCAGTCATCTCCTACAGCTTGCGCGGCGGATTGAGGCCCTGGAGGCTGGCCGGAGCTCGTGACCGGGCGAGGTGGTCTTCCAGGGCGGTGGCGAAAGCTGGCATGTCTCGTGCCATTCCGGAGCGCCACGTTCCAGATACACGATGAAATAGAGCGTTTGCCCTGCTTTTCCTCAAGATTTGGAGTTGAAGCCGACGATCATGCCCTTTGGCCTCGCCGCGTCGAAAGCGGACCAGGGCCGTGGAGGCGTGGGGTTCATGCTGACGGTGGAGCCACCTGCCGGCCTGGACCGAGGAGCACAGTTTTGTTCGCCGATGCAGACATCCCGCCGGCCGCCCCGAAATCGCAGGATTCCGTGGTCATTTCTTTTGAGGAGTTCACGCGGCTCTTGGCGCTCATGCAGACCATGACCAGCACGATCGTTGAGCTCTACGTCTGGATGGCCACCGCTGGCCAGCGTGTCGATACCGATCGCCGTTGAGTTGTTACCCCAATACTGAGCCGGTACAATGACCCCTGCTGTCATGCATGTAGGCGATTGGCCGTAATGCACGCAGGCAAACTGTGATGTGCCCGGGCGATTAGCTCAGCTGGCTAGAGCGTCTCGCTTACACCGAGAAGGTCACTGGTTCGAGTCCGGTATCGCCCAATACCCCCACGTGACGCCAAGAACCAGCGCCAAACGAAGCCAATTCAGAATCAGCTGTGAGCCGGAGCGGTGGGAGCTGACCTCGTCCGAGCCTGGACCGCGGCGAGTCAAGCGGCAGGGCTATTAGGATTTCAAAGAGCTGGGAGGCGGACCGCAGGGATCGTCCTCCACACTCATATCACCTGTCCCGTCCCGGGCCAGGAAAGGTGATCAGCGGTCAACGGTCAGCAAGAGGAAACGGGTGGAACCCCTAGTCACCCGTGGCATGAGAACAGCATATCCCGCAAATCACGGAGCCTGCCCCTGTTACCCCTCTTCCGCCTCCTCACGTGGACTGCTTGACGGGGTGCACTTGCCAGCAAGCAGCCGATAGAGCCTGATTGAGATAGCATCGGAACTGCTTACGTACCAACGTTTGCTCTCGATAATACGCGTGAGCTGCCCAGTTTTCGGATCAACTATGCGCCCGTCACGCAGTGCAAGCGATTCGATTGGTATACCCCATTTGACCGAGAGATCCTCAACACGGAGAAGGACCGTAGGTGGCAATTCGCTCGTGGCAACCTGCCACTCGGTCTTCCCGTTCCAAGAGATCGCGCGCAGCAGACCAGCAGACTCCAAATCACTGAACCCGGTGGGCATCCTGCCGTGGGCCTGAACATACAGTTCCAGCACCACTCCGAGGATCACCCGGGTCCGGGACAACAACTGATACTTCGGCACAACAGGTAGCACAGACAGACCGAGCACCGCTACTACTACTACCAGTCCGACGACTGTGATACGACGCCCACGGCTCAATGGCTGGTCTCTCCGAGATCGTTGCAGTCGCCGTTTCTCCAATCGGCATTGCCTGCATCGATGACTCCTGCCGTTAGCCTCATGCCGTTCGGGGCAGAAGCCGTTAGGCCGCCTTCTCGCCTACCTTCCGCGGCCGGCCGACTGGGCGGAGGCTGCTTTCCAGACCCAATTTGACCGCCGTTCGACGCGTCCACGCTTCATCATCGTACGGCTGACCGCGTTGCAGGCAAGTGTGAAGCCGGTCCAGTTCCTTCTTGCTCTGCGGCTCGTTCACCAACCGCCGCCAGCGGCGTGGCCGATCCACAGGCCCATCATCCAGCAGTGCCGTTCCCTTGCCCAGCTTCCCCTCTCGGCAGGCCAGTGAACACCACACCCAAGCCTCCGCCCGCTTGACCAGCTTGGCCCGCAGGGCGTTCCGCTCCACGTGTCGGCACACGCTCAGGAAATGCTCGTTCGCCTGGATCGGGAAGCTCTTGAAGTGCGACTGGTACAGGTGCCCGTGGCCAGCTCTGTGGCGATGGGCGTGCCACCGCTGGGTGTGCGTCATGGTCAGCCACTGCATGAACCGCGAGAGATCCCCGTCCTTTCGCGGCCACAGCACCAGGTGGAAATGGTTGGGCATCAGGGCGTAGGCACAAACCCGCATCCCCGCCCGCTCCCGGGCCTCGGCCAGTACCCGCTCAAACGCCTCATAGTCCTTATCGTCGTCAAACAGGTTCAGCCCGGCTGGACCGCCGGTCCCCTGGTACGTCGACTTGGCGTGGGGGTCGTCTGTCTTGAGGTTTTTGGGGCGGGCAAGCGATTGGGTGACATGCGGAACCACGGCCAGCCGCTACCCCCCGTGGCCTGTGTCCGCGAGGGTGGGGCTGACCGAAAGGTGGCGCCGCAGCCAGCCGCGACTGCAGGCCGGCCATGTGGCCGGTGGGATTCTTGTGCGGTACGGGCGAGTTTCGCCGAGCAAGACGCCACTGGCCGGCACCCCCCGGCGGATGCAGGCTGGGAGATGAACCGAGCAGATCGGGACTTGCCTGTTCTTTGGGCTGACGGTATATTATCAGGTTGACGGTGGCATTTTCCCGGAGCATGTCTGAGGAGAGGAGGAAGATCATGAAGCGTCGTTTTCTGTGCGCGGCATCCTTGCTGGCCCTGATGTGCTCGGGGGCGGCTTTCGCGGCCGGTATCCACGTGGCCGTCGATATCGACAGCGCCCGCCGGTCCGGATCGGACACCTCCGGCACATTCGCTACCCAGAGTGGTTTTACGTCGTGGGACATGACCACGTTTGTTCGCACGCCCGACCCGTCGCTGACATTCGGTGACGTGAAGCTCGAGCTCTTTGGCTTCTCGGCCGACAACCAGAGCCGCGGCCGCGCGAAGGGTGGGGGTGGTGGCCCTTACGACGCCCTTCTCGCCGATTTTGTCTACAACGAAGGCGGCTCTAACCGGGCGGTCGCGCTCAGAATCACCGGCTTGGACGTCGGCACCTATGCGATGCAGAGTTGGCATTACGATTCGGAGATCACCGGGGAGAACTACATCCAGATCGAAGCTCGGAATCAGGGCGATTCCTCATCCACCGTTATCCTCGTGGATCAGCGCCCGTTCGGAGAGGAGCCTGCGTCTTTCACGTTCGATGTGACGGCTGCCGGGCAGGTTAAGGAGATTGTTTTCCGGGAGGACGATTTGGCCACAGTCACGGATCCGACCGACAGCAACCGGGCTCGTCTGAACGGTTTCACGCTAACACCCGAGCCGAGCTCGCTGATCCTGCTGCTTTTGGCGACCGGGGCCTTCTCGACTTGCCGGCGCCGGTAGGCGCCCGTCCCGGGCCCGGAGAAGGAGAAGCGGTCGGCGATCGGCCATCAGCAAGAGGGACGGGATGGCCCCCCTGGCCGGGGAGACGCGGGCCGCAGATCCTGCACAGACCAAGACACCACGGACAGCAGGAAAATCATCCTGACACTTTTTTCAGGGGGTGCCTCTGCGGTCTACGACGGGGGTGGACGGGCCGGCTTCCCGGCGCAGGGACTGGGGCTCGGCGAAGGAGACCCGGGCGTCGAGGTTGAGGACGTTCATCAGCCGATCGCTGATGCCGCGGCGGAGGGTTTCGAGCGTTCGGACCTCATCCAGGGAGGGAAACGCCTCGCACACTTCCACCTTAATCTCGAGCGTGTCCGCCCCGCCGACCCGATCGAGGATGATCTGGTAGTGGGGGCTCGCGCCCTCGACCTGGGCCAGGACCTGCTCGATCTGGGACGGGGTGAAGGCCACGCCGCGGAAGACCACGAGGTCGTCGGTGCGGCCGGAGACGCGGGCCATTCGGACGAAGGTTCGGCCGCAAGCGCAAGGCCGGTGATGGATCGAGGTCAGATCACCGGTTCGGTAGCGGATGAGCGGGAAGCCTTCCTTGGTGATGGTGGTCAGGACGAGCTCGCCTTTCTGGCCGGGGCCGAGGGGCTGAAGCGTTTTGGGATCGATGACCTCGACGATGAAGTGGTCCTCATTGATGTGCATGCCCTGCCGCGCGTGGCACTCTCCGGCCACGCCTGGTCCCATCAGAGCGGTCAGCCCGTAGGTGTCGGTTGCGACGATGCGGAGGCGTTCCTCGATCTGCCGTTGAAGCTGGTCGCTCCAGCGCTCGCCGCCGAAGAGGCCCAGCTTCAGACAGAGCCGTTCGGGATGAAGCCCCATCTGCTCGAGGCCCGAGGCGATGCTGAGGGCGTGGCTCGGCATGGTAATCAGCGCCGTGGTCTTGAAGTCCTTCATGACCGCGATTTGTTTTTCGACGCTGGCCGTCGAGGATGCGGGGATCACCGAGGCCCCGATCTGTTCGGCGCCTTGCTGGAAGCCGAAACCGCCGGGGAACAGGCCGTAATCGAGGGCGATCTGGACCACATCGTGCTCGGTGATGCCGGCCGCGGCCAGGACACGGGCGCTGCATTCGGTCCAGTTCCGCAGATCGTTCCTGGTGTAGCCGACGACGATGGGTGCGCCGCTCGCCGCCGCCCCGGAATGGATGCGGACGATATCGCGCAGTGGAACGGCGAACATGTCGTAGGGATAGCTCTTGCGCAGATCCTCGGGCGTGGTGAACGGGAGACCTGCCAGGGCCGGAAGGTCCCGGATTCGCTCCAGGTTGACGCAGTGGGTATCGAAGGCGTTGCGGTAGAAGGCGACGTTGCGGTACACCCGGTTCAGGGTCGACTGAAGCCGCTCGATCTGGAGTTGTTCCAGTTCATCGCGGCCCAGCGTTTCGCAGCCCGGATTGTGGAGTCGTGCATGGCTCATGGCCTCACCTCACTCGTCGATTCGCTCGTATTCCTTGCCCAAATACGCTCGCTGGACCTCCTGGTTGTCGGCCAGTTCCTGGGTGGTCCCTTCGAGGACAATCTGACCGGTCTCGATGACGTAGCCGCGGTCGGCCACGGCCAGGGCGGCCCGGGCGTTCTGTTCGACCAATAGGATCGTCAGTCCGTTGCGTTTCAGGCGAGCGACGGCCTGGTAGATGTCGCGGACCACGATGGGTGCAACGCCCAGCGAGGGTTCATCCATCATCAGGAGTTTTGGCCTGGACATCAGGGCTCGGCCGATGGCGAGCATCTGCTGCTGTCCGCCGGAGAGCGTTCCGGCGATCTGGCCGTGGCGTTCCTTGAGGATCGGGAACAGGGAGTGGACCTCCTCGAGGCTCGCAGTCACCTCCGCGGCGGACTGCTTCCTCCGGCGGAGGGCGTAGGCGCCGAGGATGAGGTTGTCTTTGACGGTGAGGGTGGGAAACACGTGACGGCCCTCGGGAACCAGCGAGCAGCCGGACTCGACGACGTTTTCCGGGGCACGGCCCTGAATTTCGTGTTTGTCGAATGATACCTTTCCCGATCGCGGTCTGATCACGCCGGCGACCGTCTTGAGAAGCGTGGTCTTGCCGGCGCCGTTGGCCCCGATGATGGCGACCGCCTCGCCCTGCGACACGTGCAGGGAGACGCCCTTCAGGACCCTGAGCGGGCCGTATCCTGCTTCAAGATTTGCCAGCCGCAGCATGATCGTCACCCAGATAGACGCGTATCACCTCCGGGTCGCGCTGAATGGCCCGGGGAGGTCCCTCCGCGATCTTGGCTCCTTGATCGAGAACCACGACGTCGTCCGAGATACTCATCACCAGGGACATGTCGTGCTCCACGACCAGACACGTGATGCCCCGATCCCGAATCCTGAGGATCAATCGGGAGAGGGCTTGCGTTTCGTAGATGTTCAGGCCGGCCGCCGGCTCATCGAGAAGCAGGATTCTCGGCTCGGTGGCCAGTGCTCTGGCGAACTCGACCAATCGTTGGCGGCCGAAGGAGAGGTTGGCGGCCGTTTCCCGGGCGTATTCTGTGAGATTAAGGTCGGCCAGGATCTCCATGGCCTTGCTCCGCACCTCGCGTTCCTCGCGCCAGGTATGGGGCAGGTTGAGCATTCCGGCGATGAAGCCGGACCGGGTCCGCGGATGGCGTCCCATCATGACGTTCTCGAGGACGGTCATGTGCGGGAACAGCTTGGTGGTCTGGAAGGTTCGGGCAATGCCTTGCGCGGCCACGGCGTGCGGTTTCCAGGCGGTGATCGATCGCCCGCGAAAGAGGACCTGGCCGCCGTTGGGTGGGATGGAGCCCGCGACGAGGTTGAACAGCGTGGTCTTGCCTGCGCCGTTGGGACCGATTACCGCCTTGATCATTCCTTGCGCGACCGTGAAACTCACGTCCTTGACGGCATGAAGGCCGCCGAAGTAGCGGTTCAGGTTTCGTGTTTCGAGGAGTGTCTCAGCCATGGGGCTTCCTCTGGAGCCGAGAACGAAGAGCCCGCCAGTTCGGCATGCGCAGAAGGCCTTCGGAGGCGAAGAGCATCATGACGATCAGGATGGCGCCGAAGACCAGGTCGTCGTAGGTACCGAACACGCCTCTCAGGGAGAGGAAGCTGAGCAGGACGCCCATCAGCATTGCGCCCCACAGGTTGGCCATTCCGCCGACGGCCACGATGGCCACGTAGCGCACGGACTTCATCACCGACACCTCGGAGGGTCCGATGCTTCCGTTGTAGTGGGTGAGGAGGATACCGCCCATGGCGGCGAAGAGAGCGCTCAGTACGAAGGTGGCCAGCTTGTAGCGGTAGGTATTGACGCCGAGTGAATGCGCGGCCTCCTCGTTCTCATGGATTGAGCGGAGCGCCCGGCCGACGCGTGAGTGGACCAAGTTGATGGCCAGCACGAGGGCGACCAGGGCGACCGTCCAGGCGATGTAGTAGTTCTGGACGCGGAAGGCCGCCCGCCCGTTGACCTCCAGGCCCCCGAAGAGCTGGAACGGCGGCACGTTGGAGATGCCGTCGGCCTGGCCGAAGACCTGGGCTCCTTGGACGATGCGATGGATGATCAAGCCGAACCCCAGGGTGGCCATAGCCAGGTAGTGCCCTTTCAGGCGGATGACGGGCACGCCGATCAGGAGGGCCACCAGGCCGGTCAGCACCAATGCGGTGATGCATGCCGGCCAGGGGGAGAAGCACAGCATGGGGTGGCCGTAGAGATCCTGCTTCTCAATGAGGAGTCCGACCGACCGGCACCAGCCGACCAGAGCGGCATCGTGGTAAGCGCTGAGGTTACAGGTGGTCATGACGGCGGCGGTGTAGCCGCCGACAGCGAAGAAACCGGCGTGTCCCAGCGAGGCTTGCCCGGCGTAGCCCATCAGCAGGCAGAGCCCGAGGACCACGAGGGCGTAATAGACCGACATCGTGACTTGGGTCATGTAGTAGGGTGCGTGGCTCGCGGACAGCGCGAACTGCAAGACCATCACGGCCACAGCGGCGGCGATGACAGGCCCGTACATGCGCAGGTGCTTGTTCATGCTCGCAAGGCACTCGTCTCTCGCCGAGCGAAAAGGCCGCTGGGTCTGAAGATCAGAACCAGCAGGAGAACCACAATGGACACGACTTCCTTGTAGGCAACCGGAAGCTGGCTGACCGCCAATGTTTCGAGCAGGCCGAGCAGCAGGCCGGCCACGACTGCGGCCATGCTGTTGCCCAGTCCCCCGAGTATGGCCACGGTGAAGCCCTTGATGGCCAGGGGGGCGCCCATGTCGTACTGCGTCTGGGTGAGTGGCGAGATCACGCAGCCGGCGAGGGCCCCGATGGCTGCGCTGAGCATGAACGACAAGGTGACCATCCGCGAGTCCTTGATACCGCAGAGCCTGGCGGCCATCCGGTCGTCCGCACAGGCTCGCATGGCTCGCCCGGTCAGCGTGAACCTGAAGAACAGCGTCAGGGCGGCGACGATCACGGTGCACACGCCCAGTACCCACAGCACCTGCGGCGAGATCCTCGCGCCCATCAGGCCGATGGTGGACAGCGACGATCCCGTGAAATAGGGCAAGCCGCGGACCTGCTCATCCCAGACGTGCAGCATGCCCTCGCGGAGCAGGATAGAGACGCCGATGGTGATCACGATCAGGCGAAGCACGGAAGCATCGCGGACCCGCCGGATGAACACCAGTTCGATCAGGCCGCCCAGGACAGCCGTGATCGCCACCGCCAGCAGGACCGCCACCGGAAGAGGCATGTAGTGGTTAAAGCTGACCGCGGTCATCGCCCCGACGATGAGGAACTCTCCCTGGGCGAAGTTGATGATGCCTGTCGCGCTGTAAATGATATTGAACCCGATGGCAACGATGGCATAGACGCTGCCGACGGTGATTCCGGCGAGGCAATACTGCAGCACCTGGGTGAAGTCCACCTGCGGTCCACTCCTCTATTCTGGGCCCTAAGCGGCTACTTCCTGTAGGTGGCGAACTTGCCGTCCTTGACGGTCAGCAGCTCGAAGGCGTCCATCCCGAGGCCGTTGTGGTCCTCGGCCGACATCTTGAACACGCCGGCCGTGCCGACCACGTCCTTGAGCGTCTCAAGTGCGTCGCGGACCTTCTTGCGATCGGCACTGCCGGCCTTCTTGACCGCCTCAGTGAGCAACAGCATGGCGTCATACGCGTGGCCGCCGAAGGTGCTCGCATCTTCCTTGAACTTGCCCTCGTAGTCCTTCTTGTAGGTCATGAGGACTTTCTTCTGGGCATGCTTGTCGGGAAGCGTGTCGGCGACCAGCAACCGGCCCGCGGGGAAGAGAGTCCCGTTGGCGGCCTCTCCGCTGGCCTGGGCGTACTTGATGTTGCCGAAGCCGTGACTCTGGAACAGGGGTACGTCCAGACCGATTTGCTTCATGGTCTTGGCCACCAGCCCTTGTGCAGGAACGATGGACCAGTTGATCACGGCCTGGACTTGGCGGCCTTTGAGCTTGGTCAGGACGCCGGTGAGGTCCGTTTCCTGCTTGTCATAGGCTTCCGAAATGACCACGGTGATGCCGAAGTCGCCCGCGAGTTTCTCGAGCTGGGCCTTGCCGGCCATCCCGAAACCATCGTTGCTGGTGATCACGCCCACCTTGGTGAGCCCTTTTTCCTTCATGGTCTTGTAGATCCACCTGGCGGCGTCGCTGTCCTTCTGGGGGGTTTTGAAGACGTAACTGGCGACGGGGCTGACGATTGTCTCGGCGGCGGCGCAGGACAGGAGAATCGTCTCGCCTTCCTGGCAGATGTTCTTGATGGCCATGGTTTCGCCGCTGGTCGACGGCCCGATGATGGCCAGGACCTTCTCTTCCTCGATGAGCTGCTTGGTCATCGAGATGGCGCTTTCGGGCTTGCCGCCGGTGTCCTTGATGATGAGTTGGATTTTCCGGCCATTGATGCCTCCCGCGTCGTTGATTTTCTGTACGAACATTTCGGCTGTCTTGGCCTCTGGTGCCCCCAGGAATGATGCGGGGCCGGTGACGGAGAAGACCGCTCCCACTTTAATGGGCGGGGCGTCGGCCGCGGAGGCAGAATGCGCGATGCCCATGCTGAGTCCCATGGCCAGCGCGACGCATAGAATCCCCCGGTTTCCTGTGTTCATGGATCGTCTCCCTTTCTTGATTGTCCCAGCCGAGGCTGGGGAACGCGAAGCGGGCCTTTCCGTCTCCGGCGGCGGGTGGCCTCTTCGCGAGAGTTAATCTGTTGCCAGGGCGAACTTGCCGTCCCTGACGGTCAGCATCTCGAACGCATCGATGGTCAGGCCGCTGTGATCCTCGGCCGAGAAGTTGAAGATTCCGGCCGTTCCGACGATGCCCTTGAGGTTCTCGATGGCGTCCCGGACCTTCTCGCCATCCGTGCTTCCGGCCTTCTTGATGGCCTCGGTCAGGATGAGCAGGGCATCGTAGGGATGGCCGCCGAACGTGCTTGCGTCCTCCTTGAACTTGCCTTCGTAGTCGGTTTTGTAGGCCATCAGGAGGGCCTTTTGGGGGTGGTCGGCCGGGAGGACGTCGGCCACGAGGATCCGGCCGCACGGCAGGAGCGTACCGTTGACGGCCTCGCCGCCGGCCTGAGCGTACTTGATGTTACCGAAGCCGTGGCTCTGGTAGAGCGGAACGTCGAAGCCAATCTGTTTCATATTCTTGGCGACGAGACTCTGGGCGGGAACGATTGACCAGTTGACCACGGCCTGGACCTGCTGGCCCTTCAGCTTGGTCAGGACGTTGGTGAGATCCGTTTCCTGTTTGTCGTAGGCTTCCGAGATCACCACGGTGATGTCGAAGTCACCGGCCAGCTTCTCCAGCTGGGCCTTGCCGGCCATGCCAAAACCGTCATTGCTGGCAATCACGCCGACTTTCGAGATTCCCTTGGCCTTCATCGTCTTGTAGATGAGTCGCGCGGCGTCGCTGTCCTGAGGTGCGACCTTGAAGACGTAGCTGGCGACCGGTTTGGCGATGGTCTCGGCCGCGGCACAGGAAATCAGGATTGTCTTGGCTTCCTGGCACAGGTTCTTGATGGCCAGCGTTTCGCCGCTGGTCGACGGCCCGATGATGGCCAGGACCTTCTCTTCATCGATCAGTTGCTTGGCGAGTGACAGGGCATTTTCCGGTTTGCTTCCGGAGTCCTTGACGATAAGCTGGATCTTGTGGCCGTTGACGCCGCCCGCGGCGTTCATCTTGTCAACCAGCATGGTTGCCGTTCGTTCCTCGGGAATCCCCAGGAAGGACGCCGGGCCGCTGATCGCGAAGATGGCTCCGACCTTGATGGGATCGCCCTCGGTCGACCTGGCTCCCGCAGGCGCGGAGGCGCTCGACGATGGACTGCCCGGCTCCTTGCAGCCCGTCAGGCAGACCGCGAAGCATGCAACCAAACCCAGTAGTGCCACAAGTCGTCTGTTCATGGAAGCCGTCCTTTCTGAACTAAGTGCATCACAGGTTCTGAATAGCGTCCTCCGGGAGAATAGGGATCGCGTTCTTCCTCATGGTTTCCGCGGCCTGGGCCGCATTGTCGATCTTCAGGACCACGATGGCCGTATCCACGTTCTTCCGGAAGAACGTGTACATGTACTCGATATTGACGTTGTCACGATCGAAGACCTCGATGATACGATGCAGGCCGCCGGGTTCGTCCTGGATTTCCACCGCAATCACGTCGGCTTCCTGCACGGCGAAACCGTGGTCCCGGAGTGCCTGGAGGCAACGGAGGCGATCGTCGACGATGAGCCGCAGCACCCCGAGGTCGGGCATGTCGGCCAGGGACATGGCTCGGATGTTGATCTTGTGTTCGGCCAGCAGGCGAGTTACCTCGGCCAACCTGCCCCTCCGGTTCTCGATAAACACGCACAACTGCTTGGTGTACATGGCGTCCTATCCGGCGGAACCTGACCCGGCCCCAGATGATACCTTACCCGCAAAGGGCCTTGCGGACAAGTAGGACTGAAACCCGTTACCGACAATCGAGCGATGTGGCCAGGCCCGGGCTCGCGATCGCGGGTGCCGCCGGCACGGAGGCAGAGGGCGTCTGGGGCGGTCTGCACGATCCGGTTGCCCACTCGATGTCTGGCGGAACGGCCCGCGAAAACGCTCCGCGGCACTCCTGGTATAGTCCGAGTACCGGCGAGGACGCGAGGCGTCGCCCAGGCTTTGGCCCTGGAGTCTCCGAGAAGGGGATTCAGGTTCGATCCCATTTCAGAACTGCGCCGGTGCTGGCGCTGGTCGCCATGGCGGTGTACTTCGCGAGGTAACCGCTCTTGTATCGTGGCTCGGGGGCCTTCCAGTCTTTCCTTCGCTTGGCGAGGTCGGTCTGGGAGAGCCTGGCGTTGAGCTTTCGGCCGGGAATGTCAATTTCGATGATGTCGCCGTTCCGCAGCAGGGCGATCGCCCCGCCTCGAGCCGCCTCCGGACTGACGTGGCCGATGCACGCACCGGCCGTACCTCCGCTGAAGCGCCCGTCGGTGATGAGGGCCACCGATTTCGCCAGCTCCGGGTTGCCCTTGATGTAGCTGGTCGGGGCGAGCATCTCCTGCATTCCCGGCCCACCCTTGGGGCCTTCGTAACGGATCACCACCACGTCGCCCGGTTTCACCTTGCCGGCCAGGATGCCCGCGCAAGCCTCTTCCTGGCTTTCGAAGATGACCGCCGGACCGCTGTGCACGAGCATCTCCTTGTCTACCCCGGCGGTCTTGACCACCGCCCCCTCCAGGGCAATGTTCCCGTACAGGACGCTCAGGCCGCCTTCCTGCGAATAGGCCGCTGGCACGGTTCGAATGCAATCGGTGGGTTCGAACTGTTTGGCTGCGAGCGTGGTCAGCACCCCCGCCCCGCCCTTGCCGGCATGATCGGTAAACTTGCTCAGTTCGCTTCGGGTGGCGGTACTGATGCCGTCCAGGCGCACCGTCTGACCCCTGAAGCGGATATCGTGGGCTCGGATGTTCTCCCCGATGGTTTTTCCCGTGACGGTCGTGCACTTCTCGTTGACCAGGCCGCTCTTGCCCCGCACCAGTTCGCCAAGAATGGTCATGATGCCGCCGGCAGCGTGGCAGTCCTCGATGTGGTACAAGCGCCCGTTATCACCCGACGAAGGGGCCAGCTTGCACAGGTTCGGCGTCTGCCGGGAGACGCTGTCGATGTCTTTCAGGGTGAACGCGACGCCCGCCTCCTGGGCTACGGCCAGGACATGGAGGACGGTGTTTGTCGAGCCGCCCATGGCCATGTCCAGGATCATCGCGTTCTCGAACGCCTGGCGGGTCATGATCTCCCTGGGCAGGGGTCCGCCGGCCCTGGCCATCTCGACGATCCGCCTGGCCGCCTCCCGGTAGAGTGTCTTGCGGTCTTCACTGGTTGCCAGAGTCGTGCCGTTGCCGGGCAGGGCCATGCCCAGCGCCTCCGCGAGGCAGTTCATACTGTTGGCGGTGAACATCCCAGAGCAGCTGCCGCAGGTCGGGCAGGCGTTGTTTTCAATGTCGCGGACCTGGTCCTCGCTCATCAGCCCCGCGGTGTGCTGGCTGACCGCGTAGAAGGCGCTAATGAGATCCACCTTCTTGCCCTCGGACGTGCGTCCCGCTTCCATCGGGCCGCCACTGACGAAGATGGCCGGGATATTGCACCGCGCGGCGGCCATCATCATGCCGGGTACGATCTTGTCGCAGTTGGGGATGCAGACCATCGCATCGAACCGATGAGCCTCGATCATTGATTCCACGCTGTCGGCGATGAGTTCCCGGCTGGGCAGCGAGAACTTCATTCCCAGGTGTCCCATCGCGATGCCGTCGTCGATTCCGATGGTGTTGAAGATGAACGGTACGCCGCCTGCCTCGCGGACGGCTTCCTTGACGAAGTAGCCGACCTTGTCCAGGTGGGCGTGGCCGGGAATGATCTCAACAAACGAGTTGACGATCGCGATGAACGGCTTGTCGATGTCCGCATCGGTGAAATTGCCTGTGGCCTTCAGCAGGCTTCGGTGCGGCGCCCGCTCGATTCCCCGCTTGACCAGATCACTGCGCATGGCTGTTCCTTTCTTGACTACCGGGACTATGAACCCATCCTCAGCCCTGCGCGCCTGGTCTCCAGCTGGTCTGCTCGATGGGCGAGGAGGCGGCTTCCAGGCAATAATATAGCCCGTCTTGGATCGCGTTTCGAGAGCCTTTCCGCAACCGAGCCTTGGGATGGTCGGTATCAGCTTGTAGACATCCCGGCCGCACGACAGACCACCCTTGTTCAAAGGAGCCCATCATGTCCTGTCGAACGATCGTTCTCCTGGTCTTCTGCACGATCCTCACCGGCGTCCTGGTCTTGGCTCTTCATGCCCAGGAGCGGCCGGTGCCACCCGACCCTCCCCGGGAGAGCCGGTCGCGTTCCGAAACTCCGGTGATTCGTGCCACGGCCGTGTCGCCCGGGCAAACCGCTCAGAGCCGGCGTTCGCCCGGCCCTCCGGCTTCCGCCGCACCGTCTCAACCCACGCGGCTCCAGATCGACATCTTCGAACTGGCCTGCACCAGTGAGATGCTTGCTGCCCTGCACCTGGACAGCATTATCGCCAAGAACCCTGTTCCGCCCGAGATGCTGGTCCGCCTGACCAAAATGGGCAAAGCGCGGCTGTTGCTCCGCGCGGACAGCACCGTAGATTTGGGAGCCTCCGCCACGCTGATGCAGAACCAGAAGGTACCCGTGGTGCGGGACGTTGTCGTCAACAAGGAAGGGAAGGCCGTGCAAAATGTCTCCTACGAAAGCATTGGCCTGACCACGGATACCCGTGGCCGTTGGCGGGAGGACAAGCCCGATCGCGCCGACCTCTCCTTCAAGCTGGAGCTCTGCAGCACAGTAGCCGGGGCGACTGAAACCGCTTCGGGCGTCAAGCCCCCGGTTCTCGCCAATCTCTCCACGAGTGGAAGCCTCATGGCGGTCAGCGGGGTGCCGGTCTGGACGATGGCCAGTAGTCTGGCTCTCGACGACGACCAGGCCACGATCACCGTCACGCTCATCCGATTGACGGTAACTCGCCTGGAGCAATGACACCGGATCAGGGGCCGTCATGCTCGCAGTAGGCGATCTGGGTCCGATCGCCCAGGGCGAATCACTTGCCTGGCTGCCTCGCTGTCGGCGTGTTCGTACCGAGCACCTTCAATCCGACGTCGATGTTCTGTTCGCCATGCGTCTGTCTGCAGTGAACTGCAATCACGTTCACCCCTGGCTTGAAGAGGCTCAAGGTCTGCTCATTGCAGGGCAGGCTGATGTAGGTCTTCTCACTTCCCCGGCGCTGAAGGACTCTGTGCCCGTTGAGGTAGATGTCGACGTCTTCATCGTGGTGGATCCGCCAGAGGGCGCCGCGGAGGTTGGCGGGGGCGTCGATCGTGACCCGGGTGCGCAGCCAGATGTCCGGGGTGTCCCAGACGGTATTGACGATCGCGCCTGGTGTCTGCCTGGTGCCAAAGCCGCCGAGGCCCGTTTTCCAGGACCTGGTCTCGTAGTCGGTCGCCATCCACTTCCCGGCCGGCGTTGAGGTCGTGTAGCTCCATTCCGCGCCGCCCTTTTCTGCGGTGGGCAGGACCGTGACCCAGTTTGCGGCCATCCGGGCGACTGCCACGCTTGCCATCGAAGTGAATCCGGCCTTGAGCCCGTGGGGCTTCTCGAATGTCATCAGGCAGGTTGGCTCGAGCGGGTAGGCACCCAGGCCCTCTCCGAACACGGCCAGCCCCCCTTTGTGGGTTGCGTCGGGCGCTACTTCGAAGCGCACGTGCAGGATGCGGTCCTGGCCGATGCGCGATACCAGCTTCCGGAGGCTTTCCCCCTGCAAGGTAGCGCGAGTGAGATATCCGTACGATCCCGGTTCGTATTGACGGAAGTGGGACAGGACCCCCCACGCATCGGCCGGGTCATCGTCAAGCGTTTCCACCTCCCCAAGCACCTGCTTGCCATTGAGAAGCAGGTTGACGTCCGTTGCCCAGGTCTTGACGTCGCTCTGCGGATAGTCCAGCGGGTTCCTGCGTGCCGGCCAATCCAGTTTTTCGGGCCCGGCCTTGCTTGACAGCTCGGCCATCACGGTCAGCTCGCTGAGTGCGTCGAGCGGTAGCGAGGCGGGAATGCTGAGACAATACTCTGCCATGCCGGCACCTCGGCCATGGACCTTATGTGCGGCGACCCCTTCGGGAATTGGGACGCCTTGGGTGAAGGTCCATTCCGCCAAGTCTGCCGGCGACCATCGCATGGCGAGCGTTGTGGCGGTCATGGCCTCGATGCGCGGGGCGGGGCCGCGATCGACCAGTAGATTGATGTAGTTTCGAGCCACGAGCGTCTGGCCATCCAGAAGTTCGACGAGCAGGGCGCCCAGGACGCCGTCGCCGTCGGCCGTCACTCGTACCGCCTGCTGGTCCACGACCCGGTAAGGTTGCCAGGTGGCCGGCTGGTTCTGCCACCGCCCGTGGACGCGCGATGCGAAGCGATCGAACCAGTCCACACGGTATCGAAGAGTCAACGATTCGCCAGGCCGTTCCGACCAGTGGCTGATCTTGATCGGGATTTCGCGGGTCTGGCCCGGCTCGAGTTCCACGACCGGAGGCGCGTCGAGGGCTACGAAGTCCGGACCGTTCAAGTCCTTGAGGGAGAAGCCGGGGTGCCACTGCTCGTAGCCAAAGTCCTTGGGGGTGCGGTCGTAGTTCACGAAACCGTTGTGTTCCCACTCGATGTCCGACAACTCGGTGTACACGTAGCCGCAGATCTTGTCGTGCAGCCGCAGCTCATTGGTCAGGTACTTGAAGCACCAGCTGACGTCCTGGTCGCCCTGGCTTGACCCAATGCCGCCGTACTCGCTGTTGATCAGCGGGGCGTTGCCCTGCCGGTGGCCGCGGGCGTAGTTGAACGTCGAGCCGGGGTAAGTGTGTCTCACGACCTCCTGGATGTGGGCGCGGGCCCTCTGGTGATCATTGATGTAGAAGTGCCAGGAATTAATATCGCTGGTAACGTGATCGTAGAGGCACGGGGAGTTGTCCTCAATCAGCCGGGTCGGGTCGGTTCGCTTGGCGAGATCGAACATCTGGGCCACCCACTGTTGGCGGTCTTCCGAGTACCCTTTGTCGCCGATTCCCCAGGTTTCGTTGAAGAGGCACCAGGAGAAGACGGAGGGGTGGTTGAAGTCCCGCTCGACGGCAGCCGCAAACATCTCCTGCCAGAAGGCCTGGGCCTGTGGGGTATGTCGCCAGTAGCTGGGCATGTCCTGCATGATGAGGATGCCGGTCTTGTCCGCCCAGAACAACTCGCGGGGGACGGGTATCTTGATGTGAATTCGAAGGAAGTTGAGTCCGATCCGCTTGCACAGGTCGTAGTCGCTCTGCATGACGCTGTCGCTGGGGTATTGGTGGATGGCGTTCGGATGGAATGACTGATGCAGGGCGCCTCGGAGGTAAATGGGCTTGCCGTTGAGGAAGATGTACTGGTCGTCGCGTCCCGGGGCGACGCCGACCGAGATCTCGCGCAGGCCGAAGTAGGTTTCCACGGAATCGGATGGCTCCGCCGGCCGGTCGGGATCGCCTAGTGTGAGGGTGACCGGATACAGCGTGGGTGAATCCGGTGACCAGAGTTGGGGGGTGTGAACCCGGAGAGTCGCTTCGACGATGTTCCTGCTCCCGTCCAGCGGCAGGTGGACCGCTTCAAACGCGTTGTCCGGGCTGCGAACGATCAGCGTCTGGTGGGCGGGCTCACCGTCGAGGCGTATCGTGTATTTGACCTGGCCGGTCGCGATTCGCGGTTCTGCCCGGACCGAGCGAATATAGCTGCGTCCCCGCCCCTCCAGGAAGACGGTCTGCCAGATTCCGCTGGTTCGCGTGTACCAGTTGATCTGCTTGCCTGTCGGCTGTTGCGGATCAGTCTTGTCCACGACGCGGATGACAACGGTCACCTTCCGACCGACCTGGCCGAACGGGGACAGATTGACGTCGAACGGCACATACCCGCCGACGTGTTCTGCGGCCAGCCGGCCGTTCACCCAGATCTTGGCTTCCCAGTCGCAGGCCCCGACCACCAGCCAGACGTCGCGTTCTTTCCACGCGTTTCCCGCGGGCAGTTCGATCTCCCGCGCGTACCAAGCCACGCCCCTGTATTCGGTGTCGGTAACGCCGCTCAGGCGGCTCTCCCACGGAAACGGCACGATGATCCTGCGGTTCCACGCGTGTTTGCCCGGGGCAAACCACTGTTCCTTCTCGCCCACGTCCTCGGCGTCGAACGCGAAGCTCCAGGGTCCGTTCAGGTTGACCCACGGTTCCCGTTTGAGATCGGGGCGCGGATGTTCCGGCCAAGGGACTTCAGCGGCAGCGGCCATAGTGATCCATCCCATGAACGAGGGTAACAAGAGCAGCTTCATGATACGAGAATGATACGCTGGCCTCCCTCTTTCGCAAGCCAGGCCGTTGCGATAAGATGCGTGCCACGGCGAGCGTCATCGCAGGAGGAAGACATGATTCGTGTGGGTTTGATTGGTGCGGGATTCGTCGGCCGGAACCACTTCAATCAGTACGAGAAGCTACCCGGCCGGGCTTCAGTCGTGGCCTTGTGCGACCGGGAGGCCGACCGCCGGGCTGGCGACTGGTCCAAGGTTGGCGGCAATCTGGCCGACACCCAGGGGACCAAGCGTGACCTGGGAGCGATCAAGCCGTACACGAACTGGCAGGATCTCCTGGCCGACCCCGACGTCGATCTGGTTGATATCTGCGTGCCGACGACCGCCCACTGCGAGATATCGATTGCCGCCCTCAAGGCCGGCAAGCACGTCCTGTGCGAGAAGCCCATGGCCCTGAGCGTTGCGGACTGCGACCTGATGCTGGCCGCCGGACGTGATGCCCCGGGCAAGTTCATGATCGCGCAATGCATCCGGTTCTGGCCGGAATACGTGTTTCTGAAGTCGGTGTTCGATCAGAAGAAGTATGGTTTGCTGAAGGCGCTCTCGCTCCGTCGGCAGGCTGAGGCTCCCACCTACTCGCTGAACAGCTGGGTACTCAAGCCTGAGTTGAGTGGCGGGGCAGTCCTTGACCTTCATGTGCATGACGTTGACTTCGCGATCCATCTGCTGGGCAAGCCGCAAGCGGTGACAGCGCAAGGCTATCCCTCGCCGCAAGGCTCGCTGGACCATATCCACGCCTTTTGGCACTATGGTCCGGGCCTTGTCGTGAGTCTTGAGGGCTGCTGGGATCTGCCGGCCGGTTTCGGTTTCAACATGGGATTCACGGCCGTGTTCGAACAGGCGGCTATCACCTGGGATCTGGCCACAGGCAAGCCGCTGACAGTCTTCCGTTCGGGATCTGCACCAGAGACGCCGGCGATGCTTGCCGGCGGAGACGGCTACTTTGGCGAGATTGCGTATTTCATCGAGTGCATTGAACGTGGTCAGACGCCGAAGACGAGCACGCCGCAGGAGAGCCGGGATGCTGTAGCCTTGGCCCTGGCCGAGAAGAAGAGCGCCCTTTCGAACAAGCGGGTGAATGTCTGATCTAGCGAGCAGAAGCGGCTGGGCCGTTTCCCCAGCCCAGGTGCTCCGGGGCCACCGGGGTGGAGACGTCGACGTACACCTTGCCCTCGCGAATCTCGTGGCGATAGAACGTAAGCCGCATATGCGGATAGTCCGGATCGGTCAGCCCGGTCCTCAGGTTCCAGGGCCAGCGATGGACGGGACAGATAACGCATCCGTTGGCGACTTCGCCCCTGCCCAGTGAACCCTGGGCGTGCGGACACAGATTGCCCACCACCACGAATCGTCCGGCGTCGTTGCAGATCGCGTACGATTGCTCCCCTACCTGGACGCGTACGGCGCTCCCTGGAGGAGCCTGCGTGACATCGATTGTGTAGACCCATTCCGGGGCCGCCCCGTGACTGCTGCGCATCACCCTGATCCCTCGTCTTGTCTTGCGCGCTCTGTTACCCCGCCCGCAGCTGCCGGCGACATTCGCGACAAATCCACTGGCTCGACTCGATCTGCTGGAGGGAGCCCAGCCGCCCGCAGCCGTCGCACAAATCCACTCTTCCCTTGTGTGAGGCCTTGGCGACTTCCTCGTTGAGCTCGAGGATGTCCTCCAGAAGCTGAACCTGCAGGGAGGCGTTCATTGCCCGGTCGCGATGCATGGCCAGGATCTGCCCCACGGACCCGAAGACCAGGAATCCGACCAGCCCGATGCTGGCCACGGCGGCAGCGCCCAGATAGAGCTGGTTGGAGTTGTATTGATGAAGCAGGCCGGAAAGTGGGCCGCCGACGAGGACGCCGTCGATCAGGGCTTGGGCGCGGAGGACGAGGTAGCCCCCAAGGCCGGCACCGGCGATCAGCACCACCACCGCCAGAGCATAGAAAGAGCCGATGAGGAAGCGAATGATGCCGTATTTGCGTTTCTTGCGCTTACTGGCCATGCGGGTGCCGTCCTACTCACCGGTGGCGGGTCCATGCGGCAGCCGGGCACTATAGCGGCAGAGGAGCCGGCGTTCAATCCGCGCTGACCGTCACCAGCTCCGCCAATCGATCCATCTCCTGCCGCAGGGCCCAATCCGGGAATCGCTCGGACGGGCGTTTCTCGGCCTGGTATGCCCGGATGACCTGCGCGATCGCCAGGTGAACGAGCTCGGCCGGCACCTTGATTTTCCTGTCGCCGTCCCGGCACACAAAACGTCCGAACTCCGGTTGTGAGCC
The DNA here is from genome assembly GCA_018003015.1 of Phycisphaerae bacterium. Taxonomy (NCBI): domain Bacteria; kingdom Pseudomonadati; phylum Planctomycetota; class Phycisphaerae; species Phycisphaerae bacterium. The sequence continues at coordinate 50,418 of JAGNEZ010000012.1, forward strand.
GAGTCGTCCGCCGAGCAGGATGTGATAGTGCTCCACGCCCTTCCGGCCCTTGTAGTTGTACAGCGTCCCCTGCAGTCCGATCTCGGCGATCTGGTACTGGGCGCAGCTGTTCGGGCAGCCGGTTACGGAGATGAAGATCGGCTCCTGCATCGGTACATTGGCTTCGAGATAGTCCAGAATGCGCCTGGCCCGGTCCTTGGTCTCGACCACGGCGAGGTTGCAGAACTGCGTTCCGGTGCAGCTCAGGATTCGCTGCCGAACCAGCGGGGCGTCCGACGGCAGACCGATATCCGCCAGCCCCTTTTTGACATCCGGCAGGTCGGCCCTGGGTATGTTCAGCAGCAGGAGGTTCTGCTTGATGCTCGCGTTGATCTGCCGTTCCGGATCGCGACAATACCGTTCGGCCAGGTCAGCGAGCTGCATCATCTGGTCACCGGTCAGGCGGCCGCAGGGAACCGGGACTCCCACAAATGCCAGACCGTTTTTCAGTACGCCTCCGCCCGCATGGTCATCGCTGGATGCTCCGGCCGGGGCTACGATTTCCTGGTCATGCTCGAGGGGGTAGCCCAGATAGTGCTCCAGCTGAACGCGGAACGCCTCCCAGCCGATCTGGGCGACGTAGAACTTCAAACGGGCTCGCAAGCGGCCTTCGCGGAGATGGCTTTGATCCCTGAAGATGTGTGCGGTTGCCCGGCAGACGTCGATGACCAGGCCCAGGTCCGGTTTCAGAAACACGCGGAGCGACTGCCCGAAGTGCGGCGTGTCGCGCAGCCCGCCACCCACGCTGACGCCGAATCCTCGCTCGCGGCCGTTGGCTCGTTTACGTTCCACGCCGAAGAACGCCAGGCAATTGATCTGTGGCGCATGGCAGTGGACGCGACATCCACTGATCGAGGTCTTGAACTTCCGGGGCAGATTGCTGAACTCCCTGCCGCCCGCCCGGTACATGTCGGTGATGGCCTGAGCGAACGGCCGGGTGTCCACGATCTCGTCGGCCAGCTCACCCGCCAGCGGGCACGCGGTCACGTTGCGAGGGGTGTCTCCGCAGGCGAACTCCTGGTGCATCCCAAGGGTTTGGTAGATGGTGGACAGGGCGTCGGGCAGGTCCTGGACGCGCAGCCAGTGCAGCTGGATATCCTGACGCGTGGTTACATCTCCGAAGTTGCGGCCGTAACGCCGGGCCAGTTGCCCGATCTCCCGCAGTCGAAACGCGGTCAGTGCTCCGCCCGGCATCTTGATCCGGAGCATGAAATGCCCTTCGTTGGGCTTCTGCTTGTAGATGCCGTACCATTTGAAGCGATCCAGATCGTCGGGATCGATGGCCGCGTAGTCTCCTGCGGCCGCGTATCGGTGGATATCGTCCCAGACGTCCAGACCGTCCTTGATTCGCTTGAGTTCTTCTGCCTGAGCAGCTTTGACGGCCATGCCTTGAGTTCCTCGCGACAGCGCTGGAAACCCGGGCAAGCCGTTGCCCGGGCTAGGTTCCGGCGGGCTGGGTGGCGGGTTTTCCAGCGGGCGAGGCGCCCCCCGACCTCAGCCGGTCCACGAACCGCATGAGAGATTCTAGCTCCGGGTGCGTGGTTTGACCGCCGCCGGCGGGCCTGGTGGCCAAGGCTGGATTCATGGCATCGCGGTTTTCGGCCAGTTCCTTGGTCCGGATCGCGATTCCACGTTCCATATGCGTCATACCCAGATCGCTGAGCCCGACGGCAAACTCCGTGTATCCGAGCAAAAACCGAAGCCGGTAGTCGTCCTCCGGCTCCAGTCGTCCCTTCAACTCGATGATCCGATGATTGATGTTCTTGAGGTCGCGGGCGAAGGCCAGGAGATCTGGTTGGGGCTTCTTCGTTTGGTCGAGCAGGCGCACGGCCTGAAACAGTGCCGACGCACTGGTCAGGTACTCACCTGCCCCGAGCAGCGCCATTGACCGGCCCAACGCGGGTGCCGGATCCTGGGGGTCCATCATTTGTGCGATCTCGAACTGGCCCGCGGCTTGATAGTACTTGCCGTCTTTGAGCGATTGGGATGCCTGGCTCAGTCGCACGCCGACCGCGGAATCGCCTTTGTTCATGAAAGGAATGGCGAGCAGAGACGTTGCCTGGTCCGCGCCCGGTGTCTCGGGGGCGGCATCCGGCCATCCGGTCGGAGCTTGCGGCTCGCCCGGTGTGCTGTCGCCCGGTTGCATCGGGCGGTTGATGGGCTTGGCCAACCGTGTCTCCAGGTTGCGTCCGCGTTCGAGAATGGACGCCACCGAGTCCATTCTGGCGGGAGGTACTCCCGGGGAGAGCCGATTGTCCGTTCTGCGGGGATCCTCCGGTCCGGGTGCCTTGACCCGGGTATCCACGAGACTTGTCAGAGGCCTCGGTCCGGTCGCCCCCGTCGTGGCCTGATCTTGGGCGGCATCCCGAACCAGTTGGTCGGCGGAAATCCGTCCGGCGCTAGTCTGGTACAGGTCGGGCAGTTGTGCGGGGACGTTTCCTCCCTGGAGCGATTGTCGGGCGGCAACCAGCGGGTCGAAGGTGGTTGTTCCCAGCAGGCGACCTGATCGGGCATATGGATACGGACCGCCCCCATAAGCTGATCCGACTCGATTATAGCTTTGAGCGGAGGCACCATATCCTGTCGCGTAAGCCGTTGAGGAGTAGTAGGTGCCTGATTGCCATGCCGGGGTATAGGGATCCCGGTTGTCGCTGTAACTATAGCTGTCGCGGTAGAAATTGCTGAGTGGATCGGCTGCATACCCGCTTGTGTAGCCGCTGCGAGTGCGCAGGGTTGAGCTGCTGGTGACTCCGTAGCCGCTCAAGTTTGGGCTGCCCAGGAAGAGCGAGCTGGAATCGCGGATGGGTGAGTAGCCCTGGAAAGCCCGGCCGCCGCTGACGTTGCCGGTGACAATCCGGTTACTCGCGTTGGGCTCGTACATCCGACCGGCGGGGTTGAAGCCGCCGGAGCCGCGCTGAGGATTCGCGTCCAAGGCGTTGCCGTCGCGAATCAGCTGTTGCCCGGTTGCCGGCAGACACAGGACCAGGGCAGATACGATGCCAGGCAGTGAGTACTTGCGAAGGCTCATGTTGCGTCCTTTCACAACCGGGCCGGGTCCGCGTGCAGGCCGCTGCGGAGCCGCCCCCGGATAGTCGTCATGGTGCTTTATCGGCCAACCTCAGGTCCGGGCCGCACAATACTGTCCTGGTGGTCCGGTCAAGGTCCGGATCTCGCCGAGGTTTCGGGCTCACCCGAATTATAGCGGACCTGCGCGCACCTTGTCACCGCAGGTCCCCCCTGTCGTTGGATGCCGTCGGCGAGCCGAAGTTCCGCGTGGAGCCGGGCGTTCCGACGCTGGCGTGTTTGAGGCCGGTGTTTCGGCTCTACTTCTGCTGTTTCCGCACGATCACGTCGAAGTTCTTCACCATGGATCGGTAGGTTCCGGCGACGATCGCGCCATAGAGCGCCGCGGCGATGAATGTCCCTATGCACAGGAGCACGTTGAGGTCGAAGGGGTTTGCCGAAGTACCGAACTGATTCCGCCCGAGGCTGCCCGGGTCGAGCACGTAGTAGATCGCGGTGACGAAGGTGAGGGGAACGGTGATGCTGGCGATTTCCGGGGGCACCTGCGATGTGCTCACGGCACACAGCGACAGGCCGAAGGCCACCACGAGCAGAATACCCATGCTGGCCATCACCGCCTGCACCGATTTCCTGCTTTTCAGCGACATCTGCAGACCGATCATGCAGGCGAATGACGCATAGACGGTCAGGAGGATCGGAAGCAGGACGGCCGACAGGAGCGACACGACCGGCTCCGGTGCTGCCCGGACCATATCGAAGATCGCGGCCGCAAGAACGGTGACGGCGGGGACGGCCATCAGGGGCAGGGCGAAGCTGATGAGCCCGCGAAGCTTACCCCAGACGATGTAGCGGCTGGTCAAGGGGGTGGTCAGGAGCAATTCCATGGTGCCATCGTCGCGTTCCCGGGTAATAGCTGTTCCGGCCGTATTCGCCGCCATCAGCAGGACGACCAGGAATTCGACCATCACGATCCAGATGAGCCACGCCCGGGCCAGAGTGGGTGAGGTTCCGGTCACGGGGTTGAACCACCCGGATCCGTAGCCATACAGGAACAGCACCCCGGTTGTCGCTCCGCCGATGAGGTAGGAGTACCGCATGAAGCCGCTGCTGGCGGCGCTGGCCTTGGTCACCGCTTCGCGCCAGGCGATCGGGTTCGACCAGACGCGGCGAATCCGGTGGCATCGCTCTTCGTCGGTCTTACGTCTGCCGAACCTGACCTGAAGGCTCCGAAGCAGTCCGGCCTCGCCCTGCTTGATGCCGCTCCGCAAGAAGAGCGTGGCGATGCCGACCAACACGGCGGATGCCAGGAGTGTCAGGGTCATGTACGCCCACTGCGGCGAGGCGAGCATGTAGTTGAACGGCCAGGCGCGATGGGCAACCGCCGCGGCATCGGGCGGACGAATGTGATTCAGGGCCACTTCCAGTGCGTAGTAGGGGTGGATGATGGCCAGCCAGGTCATGCCCGTGTTGACACCGGGAATGACGGACTCCGGGACACAAGTCCACTGCAGGTTGCCCAGGCCGAGACCGGCGAACAGATAGACAGCGATGCCCACATAAAACGAGAAGATCGTACCCCGCGAGCCCACGCGTAGCACGCTCACCAGAATGGCCAGCGAGCCGGTCAGGATGGCCGTGCACCCCGCGATGCCGAAGCTCAGGAAGATCTGCTCGCTGGTCACGCCGCCGAAGATCATGGTGATGCAGAAGATCGGCAGGCCGGCGACCAAAAGGGCCAGAACGAAGAACAGCCGGCTGCCCAGTGAGCCAAGCACGATCTGGGCGTTGGTCAGCGGGGTGGTCAGCAGCACGTTGAACGTCTCTGCGTCCTTTTCCTGTGAAATCGCGCCGGCGGTGAAGACCGGTGCCAGGAAACACATCATGGCCAGCTGCAAAACGGCGATAATTTCGAAAATGCGGGTCGAGCCCTTGGCCAGGAGGGTCAGAGACTGCCCGGAACTGGAGTTGGCGAACTGAGCGATGAGCATCACGCCGAAGAGAATGAGCAGATACAGCACGCGGACCCAGAGATGCTGAGTCCGTTTGCCGCCGCCCTGCACGACACGCAGGACGATAGGGTTGGCCGGAAGCAGCCGCCACACCGCCAGGGCCATGTCGTGGAGCAGTGGCTTGGCGATCTCTCGTTTGATCTGCATGCTACAGACGCCTCTCGTGCGACTCCTGGTCAAGCGGCCGAGGTCGTTGGCGGGTTATGGTTGTGCTCCCAGCCCCAGGGCCACGAGATCCGACTCGTCGAACGGCATTCCGTGCTGGTCGGCCCGCTCCCGGATGGGTGCCGCCGCGGCCTCGCGCTGTTCCGCGGTTGCCAGGGCTATCACCGCCGCCTGAAACTCTCGCTGGACCTCCCGGATGGGGCCGGTCAGATGCTCATACTCACGCTCCATGTGGTAGATCCAGGGACGGACGCTCTCTTGGCTCAGCGACCACCGCATCGAGTACTTCATGCGATTCTGCCGGCATTGTGCGCGCCAATTGCCGACCATGAGGGCCTCGGCCCGCTCGCGGTACTTGGCCAGCAGGTCCTCGGCCTGGACCATCTGTTGTTCGTCGTATTTGAAGAACTGCTTGACGGCCGTCAGGTAGCTCCGCCATTGCTTCGGATCGATCTGCTGCAGCTCGTTATCGGCTTGCCACCGAGCCTGGCGCATTGCGGGAGGCTCTTTTGCAGCCGCCTTCTCGTCCATGTCGATTTCCTGCTCAAGCCCGTTGATCGTATCTTCGGAGGGTTTGAGTTCACCTCGAGACCATCGCTGGAGGGTTTCCTCCATGTGGTCGAACTTCCTCCTCATCTCCTCCATGCCCGCGCGGTACTTTGCCCATTGCTCGTCCGAGAGTTCGGCGCGGGCGTCGCTGGAGAAGCCCTTGAACAGCTCGCGAATCGCGGGGGTGAAGCCTGCCCCGCGTCGCCCGAGTTCCTTGGTCATCTCCGGGCCGATCTTCTGGCCGCGGGTCGTCATCAGGGTCTCCATCCAGTACTCGCACAGATCGCGCATCGCCTCGCCGTGCCGGTGGCCCATGTCCATGGTCCGCTCAGCGAAGCTCCCGCTCAGCTTGTCGATCTGCTCGCTGGAAAGCCCGATTTCCTTGTTGACCTCCTTGGCCACGAATTGGCGGGAGAACAGCCGAACGACTTCCGGAGTCAGGCGGAAACCGTTCTGCGTCGGCCGCATCAGCTCATCGGTCGTCGTGGTCTCGTTCGAACCGGTCGCGTCCTGGGCCATGAGCGATCCCGGGAGACCGGCCCCTACCGCGCCGGTCAAGAGCCAGACTGCCAGGCCGCGGCCTCGCCGGACCAGACGTGGTTCCGCACTCATTGGTCTTCTCCTGTCTTCAGGTCGTCGCCGGCGGCAGCGGTCTCGGCCGTGCCAGCCGACTGGCCCTCGACCGTCGAGCCCGCGGGCTGCGAAGCGGCAGGCTCCTGGTAGCCGTGGGCGATCAGCGCCTTTGCGATGCGCTCCTCGGCTGCCGCCCGCTGGGCCTGGGTGGGAATGGCGTCGATCCGCTGCTTCAGGTCGTCGCCGATCGTCTTGATCGGCTGGACCATCACGCTGTGGACGTTGTCCAGGTGGCCCCGAAGCGGGTGGTTCGGCCCGATCCGCAGCTCCCACAGCATATGGTACCATATGCGGTTTCGATACACTTTTTCACGCCACTGGGTATCCTGGGTGATGGCCTGGGCCCGCTCCAGGCACTCGCGAAGCACGGAATCCGCGGTGTTGGACTGCGATTCGTCAAAACCGTAGAATTTCTTGGCCTCCTCGACATATCGCTTCCACTGGTTCGATTCGGCATTGTCGATTTCCCGTTGGGCGATCTGCTTCGCGTTGGTATAGCGTGCCGACTGTCCGCTGCCGTCCTTCCTGACGTCGTTTCCTTCTTCCGAGAAGGGGTTCTCGTAAGGTTTGATGTCACCGTTCTCCCACCGCTGCATGGTCTTATCGAAGATGTCCAGCGCGGTCGTCATGCCCATCAGATCCGCAGCAAAGGTGAGCTGGTCCTTGGCCGCCAGCATTGGGCGGATGTCCTTCGAGACACCCTGGAGCATCTCCCGCAAGGCGGGCATGAACGGCTTGGATGCCTGGCTGATCGCCTTGGCCACACCCGGTTTGACGATCCCTCGATTGTCCTCTCCGCTGTCTTCGATCTCGGCCCGAAGGACCTCGGCGACGAAATGCTCCATCTGTTGGTTGTAGCCCGCCGCGTCCAGCTTGTGGGCCATGCTCATCAGTCGCCGGGCCACCGTCTCGGCGGCCTCGTCCACTTTGCTCGCGTCGAGGTTGTATCGCTTGGCGGCCACCTCTTCGGCGAACAGTCGGCCCATTGCCCGGGCCATGCCGGGAGTGAACCGCACGCCGAGCTCGGTCGGTTGGTCCCTGCTCGTCCGCTCGCTGTCCGGCGGGGCCTGGACCTGGCCGGGGAGGGGTGTGGCCAGGCCGAGCAGCACGCCCGGCAGCCAGCGCCATCGCATCGAACACTGCATGAAGAACGCTCCTTCCGGGGGTTATTGGACGATGCCCTTGGTGAGCCGCAGGAAGGCCGTCTCCAGGTTGGCTTCTTCCTCGCGAAGCTCGGTGATGGCCAGCCGGTTCTCCAGCAAGGCCCGAGCCAGGAAGGAGAAGTCGTGCATCTCCGTCTTGAGCTCCACGGACAGGCATCCGTTGTTCTGCTCCACGCTTTTGACCGGCTCGAGCTGCTGCAGGACGCGGGCGGCCAGATCCGATCGATCGGCCACCCCGACCTGCACGCGGGTCCCCATGCCCGCCTGGCGGGTGGCGTCGCGGACCGATCCGTGGAAGAGCAGCTCGCCGCGCTCGATGATTCCCACGGTCGAGCAAAGCTCGGCCAGCTCGTGCAGGATGTGCGAGCTGATGACGATGGTCTTGCCCATCTTGTGCAGTTCCTTGAGCAGCTCCCGGATTTCGATCCGCGCTCGCGGATCCAGCCCGCTGGCCGGCTCATCCAGCAGTAGCACCTTCGGGTCGTGCAACAGCACGCGGGCGATGCTCAGGCGCTGTTTCATGCCTCGGGACAGCGAGTCCACCAGGGCCTCACGCTTGTAGGCCAGGTCGGTGAGGTCCAGCACGTCCCCGACGATCTTGCGGCGGTGTTGCCCGGTGATGCCGTAGGCCGAGGCGAAGAACTCCAGGTACTCCTGCACGACCATGTCGCTGTAGGCCCCGAAGAAATCGGGCACGTAACCGATCAGCGGTCGGATCTTACGTGACTGGTAGCCGATGACGTGCCCGCAGACCCGGGCCTCGCCCCAGGTCGGCTGCAGCAAGGTGGCCAGAATCTTGATCGTGGTGGTCTTGCCGGCCCCGTTCGGGCCGATGTACCCGAAACACTCCCCCTCCTCGATGTTGAGATGGAGGTTGTTCAGGGCCACCAAGTCGCCATAACGCTTCGTCAGGTTGATCGTCTCGATGATCACGCTAGCCAACCACCTCAGCAAAGCCAGAATCCGGGGGCCCTCACCCGGCCGCATGCCGGCTGGCGAATACAGCCCGCGTTCTCCGGCCGGTGTCCAACGATCGCGTCTCTTCCCGCCCGCTTAGTCAATCCTGCGGCTCCATCACGGGAACCGCCATCCGGTACACCACGTCCGCCTGCGTCGGCTGCAGCGGCGCCCACTTCTGCTTCGTTCCAGCCTCCCGATAGCAGAGGCGGGCCGGCCCCGGGTCGCGGCTGAATCCGACGAACAGCGCGGTGCTCTGACGAAGGTGGGCCGAGCGATCGAGCTCGTGCCCGCGGGACCTTGTCAGGTCAAAGCCGCTTTTCTTGGTCTCTTTCTGATCGAACTCGTCGTAAAGACTCATCAGCAGCAGAGCGGCCTCGAAACCCTCCTGGGTAATCTCCCTCCTGTCTTGTTCCTGGTCGACACGGCCGCCATAGGCGTTGACCTGCATGCCCAGGCTTCGCAGCCATCCTCCCTGATTGGCCTGCAGGACGCCGAGATCCCTGAAATCGCCGAGGCTCGCTCTGGCGTCCGCGGGCAGCCTCTCAAGCCCGTACACTCGGATCTGGAGATCGCGAGTCACCCGGGCCTGCGGCACGTCACTTCCTGCGACAAAGAGGTAGCAGCTCCTCAGCTCGGTTCCCAGGCCGTTCTTGATCCAGCTGTCCGTGTTGAGCTTGACCGTGCCGGCCTGCTCGCGCCTCAGGCCCGCCTCCAACCGGCCGGGCAATTGCCCCGCCCACTTGGCCTCGAACTGCTTGAGGGTCGCCCGCATTGGCACGCCCTGGAGCTCACCGAGGCCGGCCACGGCCTGATACCGCTCCCGCGACGCGAACACCGTCCCTTCCCGCTCCGGGGCGAGCGGGGCCAGCAGGCCGTTGATGTCCGTCGGGCTCCCGGGATCAAGCCAGTTGCACGGCACCCGCAGATCCAGCCTGCTGTGTACCGGGGCCTTCAAGCCGAAGTAGCAGGCCGCATGGGCCTGGTTCGAACCCGCCTCCCCATCCACAATGGAGAGTTCCTGAACCCGGTAGCTGATCCCGCGAATCCATTGCACCGACGCCACGCTCACGACACTGGCCGCGATGCTCACCATCGCAAAGGCGGTCCAGGTGTGCTGAACCTTCTGCTGCCGCTTGAGCCACGCCCACGTCCCCCCCGTCGCCAGCAGGATGTAGGCCACCACGAACAGGAACGCGAACCCGAGATACAAACCGGCAGTGACGCCGAACGTGGTCTTGCGGCGCAGGGTGTTGAAGACGTCGGCCTCCACTCTCAGGCCGCTGATACTGCTCTTGTCCGGTGGGTCGCCCTTCAAAAGGCGAACCCCGATCAGATCAGCCAGGACCCGCTCGCTCGGCCGCGAACCCCGGCTCAACAGATCGCTCAGCTCGGCAGCGACGAAAATGACCTGCCCTCGGCCGACGGGGCGGCGGGTCACAAAGGCGTGGTCGTCCTTGGCCGCGGTGGCTCCCGCCCGGTCTGAGTTGGTCAGCGGCCCGGGCACGAGTATCTGCGCGCCGCTGGCCAAGTTCTTCACGGTGATCGGGCAGTAGCTCAGTGCCGGCGTGAAGCTCTTCGCATCAAAGGCGTCGATCGAGAGGAGTTCGGTCAGGTACTCGGGCGGCGTGGACATGGCGGCCATCTGCGTTGGCACGACCGGGAGCATCTCTCCGAACTTGCCCTTGCCAACGAGATCCCACGTCCTGCTGACCCCCAGCACCAGTGTGCCCCCGCGTCGGACCCACTCGACCAGGGCGTTCCGGGGCTCCAGATCCATAAGGCTCGGATCCGCTGCATCCCAGACGATGACGTCGGCCATGTCCAGGCCGGCCACGTCGTCCGGCAGGTCCTTGGCCACGCCGCGGAGCACGACCAGCGGGCGGACCAGTTTCTCTTCTTCCTTCATCAGATTGCGCAGCGGAGCCAGCGGCTTCTGCGAAACGTCCAGAATCACCTGGTGGTCCGAAGGAATCGGCTGGAGCACAGGGGGAGGCTTCAGCTCGGTGATATCCGCGCCCGTCGGGCCGACCAGTTTGGCGTACTGCCCCTTCGAGTCATACACCCGAACCGTGAAGTACTGAGGCGCCTGTTCCCTGCCGGCCGGCAGGTACAGGAAGTAGCGTTGCTTGCTTTGCGGCCACACCGTGCGACGGGCCAGGATTTCGTCGCCGTCCTGATCCTGTTGTCGGGCTTCCAGGGTGAGTTCAGTCTGCTCGCCCCCGAGGTTCACCAGCTCGACCACGATGGGGATCCACGAGCCGATCCGGTATCGATCAAGCCCTTGATCCTGCCCGCTGCTGCTGGTGTTGCCTGGGAAGCCGATGTGGACGATTTCGCCCTGCACTTGGACGGCACTGGCGGCCCCGGACGACAGGGTGAGCGCCGCGATGATCATCGCACAGGCATGTCGCCAACCGAGCATACCCACGCCCTCCAACCCTCGGTTCGGGCCGACGAGGCAGTCCTCGTCAGCTTGTACGCCCCAATACCGGGTAGAGTTTCACCAAGTCCACACCCGACCGGCCATTGTACGCCCGGCCCGCAGAGGCCTCAAACTGGAGATCAAGTCCTGCTTGATCAGCCTACTTCCTCGGACCCCGGAGGCACCTCAGGGCCCGCTGGAGCGACTCGACGAAGAAGAACTCGCCCCACATCACGGATTCATCCACGCCCAGCCCCTTGTTGCGATGGTATACCCCGTGCTTGAGGATCCCTTCCCAGCTGCCATCGCCCAAGGCCAGATACTCCGGCCCGCACAGCGCCCCCACCATCCGGAGGCCGACCTCCTTGAGGTGCTGGCGCTGCCTTGCCTCCTTCTCGCCCACGAGTTGCTGGGCGTCCGCCAGCTCGAACAGGCCACAGGCCGCGATCGCTCCGGCGGAGGTATCTTTCTGTCGCCTTGATTCCTCGGGGGCATCAAAATCCCACGGCGGCACCGGGTCCGCTGACACCCTCTCCATCAGGTACTGGGCGCAGTGCCGAGACGTTTCCAGCCACGGGATGAAGTTCAGGATCCGACCCGACGTGGCGAACCCGTAGATTGCCCATGCCAGGCCGCGTGACCAGCACGAGTCGCCGCGATAGCCCTGGTGAGTCGTCTGCCTGAGGCACTCGCCGGTCGATAGGTCGAACATCGCCTCGTGAGACGTCGAGCCGTCGCCCCGCACGAGGTAGCGACGTGATGTCGCGCAGTGCTTGCTGGCCACCTCCAGCAGCTCGCTGTCGTTTGTCTCGACCGCGGTCAGCAGGATGATCGGCACATTCATCATGATGTCTACGAAAAGCGAATCGGGAGCCACGAACGATCGCAGGTAGTTGCCGACGGGCATGAATCGTTTGGCGAGCGTCCGGCCGGCGTGATGAACGACCTCGCGTAGGGCGGGATCCGGCTTACCTTCGCGGACCGTCGCCTCGTACCATCGCCGGTACGTCCCGTGGTAGAAGAGGAAGCCGAGGTCGTGGACGTCCCGGTCGTCCTTCCGCGGCTCGATCAGCCGGCTGTAATGCTCGGCCTTCTCTCGCCAGTAACGGTCGCCCGTCTCCTCGTGGAAGATCCACATCATGCCGGGCAGGAAACCCTCGCACCAGTTGGTCCATTTCTCCCCTGTGTGCTGCCACTTCCCCTGAACGGTGTACATGGGGAAGTAGTCCGGGTATCGCTCGACCAGCTTTCGTACCTGCTGCTGGGCGAACTCAAACCCTGCTTCAATCCGTTTCAGCAACTGGGACTGCTCCTTTTTGGCCATGGACAGACTCCTTCTCCTGTTGTCGCAAACCCTTGCCATTCCTTACAGGAATGAGGGTATCGGCGGACAAATGCGTGGTCAAACCTGGGTCTCGGTCTGTGATCCGCCAAACGGTTTCTGGTATCATGCCTTCGCGCCCGAGGAGGATCGCGATTTGATCAAGGCGGTCAACGGTTGGACGTTCGAGGCGGGCACGCCGCTGGTTCAGGCCGCCGAAGCTTCGGCCCTGGCCGGCTTCCGGGCGTTCGAGCCGGTCCTGACCGCGGAGGGCGAACTGTCCCTGGCCACCGGCGAGGCGGAGTGCCGCAAGCTGGGTGACACCATCCGGGCGGCCGGGCTGGGGGTGGCCTCACTGGCGTGTGGGCTCTTCTGGCAGTGGCACTTCACTGCCCAGTCTCCAGCTGACCGCCGAAAGGCCTGGGACATCACCATCGCCGGCCTGGATCGGGCGCGCTGGCTGGGGACTGATGCCCTGCTCGTCGTTCCTGGGGTGGTCACCCACTTCCGCAGGCCCCGCGAGCTGCTCTGCGGCTACGCTGACGCCCTCAAGCTGACCTTTGATGCCCTCAGGGGACTCGTTCCGGAGGCCGAGAAGCGCGGCGTCGTCCTCGCGATCGAGAACGTCTGGAACCAGTTTCTCCTGTCGCCGGTTGAGATTTGCGAGCTGATCGACCGCCTCAACTCGCCCTGGGTCCGCGTCTGTCTCGATGTCGGAAACGTCGTCAAGTGGGGGCTTCCGGAAGACTGGGTCGATACACTGGGCAGGAGGATCTGTCGGATTCATCTCAAGGACTTCAGGACGGCTGTCGGCACGGTTGAGGGATTCTGCCTGCCGGGCGACGGCGACGTGAACTGGCCGGCGGTCATGGCCGCTCTGAAACGCATCCATTACGCTGGTCCGCTGATCCACGAGGGTCGGGGCGATCTGGTCGACATCTCCCGGCGGATCGACGCGATCCTGGCCGATGCGTGAGGTACACGATGGACAAGATCATTCGCGCGTTCATACGGGAGCACCTGGAAGGCATCCAGCGGCTCGATGCCGCCCGCCAGGCCGAGATTGCGGCCGCCGCCCGCCTGCTCATCGACTGCTTCCGCTCCGGCGGGCGGGTCTACATCGGCGGCAACGGTGGGTCCGCGGCTGACGCCCAGCACATCGCCGCCGAACTGGTCGGCCGGTTTCTCCGTGAACGCCCGGGCCTGCCCTGCGTTGCCCTGACCACCGACACCAGCGCCCTGACCGCCATCAGCAATGATTACGGCTTCGACCGCGTCTTCGCCCGCCAGGTCGAGGCCCTGGTCCGTCCTGGCGACGTCTTCTGGGTCCTCAGCACCAGCGGCAAGAGTCCGAACGTCGTCGAGGCCGCCCGCGCCGCCCGTGTCCGTGGCGCCAAGGTCCTCGGTTTCCTCGGCGGGACCGGCGGCGACATGCTCGCCCTCTGCGACGTCTGCTTCCTTGCCCCGGCCAAGCCGAGCTACGCGGTGCAGCATCTCCACCAGCTGGCCTACCACATCCTCTGTGATCTCGTCGAACGTGACCTGACTTCCGGTGGCAGGTGAGGTTTCGCATGCACGTGGCCCTCTCGGGTACTTCTGGCCACCCCGCAGGCGGCGCCTGAATGCGCCGGCACCTGGTCTGCTGGCCATAGCCCTATGACCACGCCTTCCGGGCCATCTGGGCTGTTGCCATGCGGTCTTTGCGGAGTATAACGGGTGTGCAGGTGACACCGGCGACGACGCCGGAGATCATGCAGAGGGACATGCTCATGGCTGAACCGTCAGGCCAGACCTTTTCCGCCCGGCGGCTGGCGAAGCTGGATCTTGGAGAGGGGAACCATGGCTGACCGCACGACGATCATCCTTGCGGACGATCACGCCCTGGTCCGGGGGGCGGTGAAGACCGTCCTGGAGCGAGAGGCGGACCTGGTCGTGGTGGCGGAGGTGGGCAGCGCCGACGAAGCGGTCGCTGAGACGCTGCGTCTGAAGCCCGATGTCGTGCTTTTGGATATTGAGATGCCGGGCCAGCACAGCTTCGAGGCGGCCAGGACCATCAAGTCCCGGCTTCCGAAGACGCGAGTGGTCTTCCTCAGCGGCTTCCATCATGATCGCTACATCGAACAGGCCATACTGGTCCAGGCATCCGGCTACCTGAGCAAGGGCGAGCCGCCGCAACGACTCGTGGAGGCGATCCGCGCGGTCATGGCCGGTGGGGTCTGCTACTCGCCGGAGATCCAGGCGCGCATCATCATCCACCCGGACGGTCGCCACAAGCTGAGCCCGGCGGGGCACACCCGGGCGGCCAGCCTCACGGAGAAGGAACTGGCGGTTCTGCGTTACATCGCCCGGGGTCTTTCGAAAAAGGAGATTGCCCTGCAGATGAGTGTGACGCTCTCCGCCATCGACCGCCATTGCACGCGGCTCATGGCCAAACTCGATATCCATGATCGCGTGGACCTGACCAAATTCGCGATCCGCGAAGGCCTGGCGGAACCCTGAAATCAGGTCGTCGCCCGCCGTCGGAGCCGTCCGATAAGCCTATGGCGGGCAGATGTATGTGTTTGCATCCCCCATATCCCCTCAAGTCAAGCCGATGCCGTGTTGTAGGTGGACGAAGGTGCGCCGGGGTGCGGGACCACCCGGCATTGTGGGACAAACGGCGGACGCAACGTCGCGCCGGGTTTCCGATCAAGTGATCAAGTGACGACGGTCCAAAGAACGGCGACAGTAACGGGGAGACGACAGAGATGAAAAAGAGAATGAAACTCTCGACGAAAATGGCCCTTGGTTTCGGTGCGCTCGTGACCATCTCGGTTCTGCTGGGCCTGGCGAGCTGGAACGGCCTGAGGGACATCAACACCAAGCGTGCTGTTCTGGAGCAAGGGGCCGTCGTTCTGGAGCGCATGGGAAACTGTGCCACATTGAGGCGCGATTTCGCAGCCTCCGGCTTTGAGAAGGCCAATGGCGAGACCAAGAACGCCGCCGAAAAGTGGTACGACGCCCACGCTCAGCTCCTGGCCGCCTTGAAGGACATTGAAACCACTTCGGGGATCGACACGGAGCAGGTCGGGCAGATCCGCAAAGTCGCGGGCTACGCCGATACCTACAAGAGCTCTTTCGACAAGATGGCTGATTCCCGCAAGGTCCGTGACCAGGCACGCACGGACTGGCGCAACCTGGGTAACAGCATCACCCGCGATATCGCCACCGCGCTTCGAGAGACGATCGAGCCCGCCCTCGAGAAGGCCAAGGCTGACAAGAACATCGACGACCTCACGACCTGGTCCGCGGTGTCCATTGAGCTGGATCGCGGTTTCATCCAGCCCTTCCTCCTCTTGCGGGTTGCCGGCACCTATCTGTTCGTTACGGGTGCCGAGCAGCAGTGGACCGAGTGGCAGGCTCAGTACGAAGTGGTCAAGGAAGGCCTGGGCAAGTGGTCTACACTGGCCAAGGGTACCGCCCAACTCGATAATCTGACCAAGGCATTGACTGGCTACATGCAGCAGTACGAGACGGCTGCGATCAGCTATCACGGCGGACTGGTCACCGAGCGAGAAGCGGTACGGACGCTGGCCGACGCGGCCAAGAACGTGGTGACTGAGACCAACACCTTGAACAGCCGGCTCAGCCAGGAGATGCAGTCGGTGACTGCCCGAACCCAGGTCATGATCATGGCGATGGGGATCGGCGCCCTGGTCATCGGGACCATTCTGGCCGTTCTGATCACCCGCAGCATTGTCCGGCCGATCAGTCGCATCATCGAAGGTTTGAATGAAGGTGCCGATCAGGTCAACGATGCCGCCGCGCAGGTTGCCGACGCCTCGCAGCAGTTGGCGGAAGGAGCCAGCGAGCAGGCCTCGTCGCTGGAGGAGACTTCCAGCGCCCTGGAGCAGATGGCGGCGATGACGCGTACCAACGCGGCCAGTGCCAAAGAAGCCAACGACCTGGCCCTCAAAACGCGGCAGACCGCCCACGAAGGTGACCAGACCATGGGGCAGCTCAACGAGGCCATGGCGGGCATCAACGGCTCCTCCGAAAAGATCAGCAAGATCATCAAGGTGATCGAGGAGATTGCCTTCCAGACCAACCTGCTCGCGCTCAACGCGGCGGTCGAGGCCGCCCGAGCAGGTGAACATGGCAAGGGTTTTGCAGTCGTGGCCGACGAGGTCCGCAGCCTCGCCCAGCGTTGTGCCCAGGCGGCCAAGGAGACGACCGGCCTGATCGAAGACGCCGTCAATAAGTCGCACGAGGGTACCCGCGTGGCCAGCGAGGTGGCCAAGTCCCTGGCCGCCATCGTCGGCGACGTGGGCAAGGTCTCCGACTTGATCAACGGCATCTCCAAGGCATCGGACGAACAGGCGGTTGGCGTCGACCAGGTCAACACCGCGGTCAGCCAGATGGACAAGGTCACCCAGCAGAACGCTTCCGGAGCGGAGGAATCCGCGGCCGCCGCGGAGGAACTCGCCGCCCAGGCCCAGTCGGTCAAGGGACTCGTCACCGAATTGGTCGGCATTACCACCGGCGGTACCCTGGGCAGCGAACCGACTTCGGCCGCCCGGGGGACGACCAAGAAGGCGGCCAGCTCACCCGTCGTCAAGCCGCTGAGTCGGCTTGCCAAGCCCAAGCTGATCTCCAAGACCCCGAGTTCCCCGGCCAGCGAGGCCATACCCTTGGACGCGGACGGCAACGAGCCCAACGATTTCTAGGACCGTTTAGAGCTAGGCGGACACGGGGACAAGTGTCGATCCGGCATGGACGCTTGTCCCCTCTCTTTGTGCACAGACAACGAACAGATCGCTGCTCCGGGTCGAGCTCGACACTCCCGGATCGGACGCTGGTGCCCCCCGAGAACGAGGGAACGAACCCCAACTCGGCGTCTGGTCACGGCACTCCGACCAGGATGGCTGACCAAGTCACTCGTCCCAGCCATCGTGGTCTCTTCTTGCACCCCAAGCACCGTTCACTACACTGATCACCGAGAAGAGTGGATGAAGACACGCATTGATCATGCCTTGGTGGTGACGCCGCGCGACAAAGGCGTGGCCGTGCTCGATGACTGCTCCATCGAGTTCGAGAGCGGCGTCATCACCCGGCTTGGCCAGACTCGAAAGACCGTGCCCATTCCGGCTCGCGCGGCCATCAAGGATGTCCGGCTCCAGGAGCTGCATGGCCGACCGCTGGGGGCGATCCTCTTCAGGCTCGGATTGGTCACCCCCGAGGAGGTTGCTCGGGCCCTCGAAAGGCAGAAGACGCGTTATGGTGTCATCGGCCAGATGTTGACGGAGCTGGCGTTCGTCACCGAGAGCGAAATCGAGTTTGCCCTGGCGATCCAGGCTGGCCGCGGTGCAGAAGAGGAGCCGGACAAGGAGGTGACGGTCATCGACGGCCGCGGCACGCTGGTGACCCCGGGGCTGGTGAACACCCACCACCACCTGTTCCAATCGCTGACCCGCTGCAGGACCGACGTTCAGGCGGCGACGTTGTTCAGCTGGCTGACGACGCTGTACCCAATCTGGCGCGGGTTGTGCTACGACGATCTGCGGCAGGCGGCAGCGGTCAGTCTGGCAGAGCTTGTCGTCAGCGGTTGCACGACCACCAGCGATCATCATTACCTGTTCCCCAACGGCAGCGATGTGCGGCTCGAGGCGATCCTCGAAGCCGCCGAACAGGTGGGCATCCGCATTCACGCCTGCCGAGGCAGCATGAGCACGGGGCGATCGGCCGGTGGGCTTCCGCCCGACGAATGCGTCGAGAACGAGGAGAGCATTCTGGCCGACTGCCAGCATGCCCTGCTTCGTTTCCACGACGCCAGGCCGATGTCCATGCGCCGGATCGACCTGGCTCCCTGTTCGCCGTTCAACATCACGCCGGAACTGTTCGACGAGACACGGGTGCTGGCTGCCGAACACCATGTTCTACTGCACACCCATGCGGCCGAGACCCTTGACGAGGAGCGGTTCTGCCTGGAACGGTTCGAAGTACGACCGATCGAGTACCTTCACCGGCACGAGTGGCTGGCGGACAATGTCTACCTGGCCCACTGCGTGCATTTGAATGATCGGGAGATCCGCCTTCTGGCGGAGACGCATACCGGCGTGGCCCATTGCCCGTCATCCAACATGCGGCTGGCCAGCGGGGTGGCACCGATCCGGAAGATGCTTGACGCGGGCGTCAAGGTCGGCCTTGCCGTGGACGGCAGTAGCAGTAATGATGGCGGCAGTATCCTCGCGGAGGCCCGACAGGCCCTGCTGCTCCAGCGGGTCGGCGGCAACCCCGCCGGTATGACCGCCCAAGAGGCGTTCCGCCTGGTGACCGCCGGCGGCGCGGCGGTACTGAACCGCAAGGAGCTGGGCAGGATCGAGCCAGGCTGCGCCGCCGACCTGGCCCTCTTTGATCTCAGCGACGTAGCCTTCGCCGGTGCCATCGCCCAGGATCCGATCGGAGCGTTGATACTGGCCCAGCCGCCCCGGCCACGCGACGTGTTCGTCGCCGGCAAGCGGGTGGTTGAAGCTGGTCGGCTCTGTACCCTGGACGGCCTCCGGCTCGTGGCGGACTTCAACCGCCTGGTGCAACGGAAGTACCGGGCGTAGTTGCCGACGGATGACCATCAGCGGATGGTGGTGTGCCGTCGAAAACCGTCGGCGGTGGATGGGCGGTCTCAGACCTGGAGGTGCACGCATGATTCAGACACGGCGTGAAGTACTGGCGGGAGCGGCGGCCGTGACGGCCGGGCTGGCCATCGGGACCCAGATCCGCCAAGCGGTCGCCGAAGCCAGAGCATCCGGCGTCAAAGTGAGCATGTGCGACTGGTCCCTGGGCAAGACCACCCCGGAGGCTTTCCCCCTGGCCAAAGAGATCGGCCTTCAGGGAGTCCAGGTCAGCCTGGGCAGTCCGGAGAACAGACTCTGGCTGCGGCAGCCCAGAATCCAGGAGGAGTACCTTGAGGCCTCACGCAAGTCCGGCGTGGCCATCTCCTCGCTGGCCATGGGACTGCTCAATGAGATACCGCTCATGTCCGAACCGAGGGCGGCCATCTGGGCGGCCGACGCCATCGAGGCGGCCAAGGCCCTGAAGGTGCAGGTCATCCTGCTGGCCTTTTTTGGCCACGGCGAACTCAAGGAGGACAACGCGACCGACATGCGCCGGGTGACCGAAGTCCTGCAGGAACTAGCCCCGCGAGCGGAGAAAGCCGGCGTCATCCTCGGCATCGAGAGCTACATGTCGGCCGAGGGGCATCTGAAGATCCTCGACCAGGTTCGCTCGGACGCCGTCCAGGTCTACTACGATTTCTTCAACTCCCACGCCACCAAGGGCTACGATTTCGTCAAGGAGGTCAAGCTCCTGGGCCGCAAACGCATCTGCGAGGTGCATTACAAGGAAGGCCGCCATCTGCTGGGTGCCAGCGGCAAGCCCGACTGGCCGACCGTCGTCAAGGTCCTGAAGGAAATCGGATACGATCGCTGGGCCACACTGGAAACCTCGAGTCCCAGCGGAAACATGGTCGCCGATACACGCAGGAACCTAGAATACGTCCGGAAGCTCTGGGCGGGGTAGCTCTCTCAGCGGCCGGCATTCGGTCGTCGGATCTCCCTGAACGGGCCACGGTCCCATCCCGAAGGAGAAATGCCAGACGCCCAGACGGCGTGAGGAGTGTCGCTCATGATTCGAGGCATATGCGGGTTCGCGATGTTGCTGGTGACGGCCCCCACCGTGTCCGCTCTGAAGCCTGGAGACGCGCCCCCAGCGACCCAGGCCAAGAACCAGGAGGGCAAGACCGTCGACCTGGGCGGTCTGTACGGCCATCGGCCGGTTGTCCTGTTCTTCTACCCCAAGTCCTTCACCTCCGGCTGCACGGTCGAGGTCCAGGCCTTCCGCGACGCCGACAAGGACCTGCGCGCCTTCGACGCTGCCGTCTTTGGCGTGTCTTGTGACGAACAGGACACTCAGCACAAGTTCTGCGACTCCTATAGACTCAAGTATGATCTTCTGGCCGACAAGGAAGGTGTCGTCGCCAAGGCCTTCGACATCCCTGTGAACAACGGCCTCAGCGCCCGCTGGACGGTGGTCATCGGCCGGACCGGCAAGGTGCTCCTGATCGACTCGAACGTGAGCAAGGACATCAAGGGACACCCCGCGAAGGTCGTCTCCGCTCTGAAGCAGGACTGGGAGCAGTACGTCGCCGGGTTCAAGCCGCTCTTCAACCGCAAGGACCTGGAAGGCTGGAAAGCGATCGCCGCCGAATCGGACACCTGGAAGGTAGTCAACGCCGAACTCCACTGCACCGGCAAGCCAACCTGCTACGTCCGCACCAAGGCGAGCCACAAGGACTACAAGCTGCTCCTGGAGTTCATGTATCCCGAGAAACTCGGCAACGCTGGCGTTCTGGTGCACATCAACGGCGAGGACAAGGTCTGGCCCCAGTCGATCGAGCCGAACCTGAACGTCGATCAGATGGGCAAGATCTACCTCATCGGCGGTGCATCTCTCGAGTACCTGAAGGACAATCCCTCGGCCAAGGTCGACATTCCCCCCGGCGTGTGGCACCGCTACGAGATCACCTGCAAGGGTGACACGATCCGCCTGGCGCTCAACGGTGTCGTGGTGAACGAGTGCAGGAAGGCGTCTCCGTCCTCCGGTACGATCGGCCTCCAATCCGAAGGTGTCCCCATCCGCTTCCGGACGATCGCGGTCAAGTCCCTGGTTCAGTAGTATTCAGGACAGGTCACCTGGCCGCCTGCCCTCGGCGTCCCCGTTTGACGACGGAGGTGGGCGCATCCTAGCACGCCAGCTTCCTGAACTCGCGCACCCGATGAAGGGTGATTAGATTGCCATCGTGGGCTGACTTGGCGTTTTCATCCCCGAAGCGGCTAAGAATCATCAGATCCCCGCCGTCAATCACCATGCTTGCGTAGCTGCGGGCCTGCTTGGCCGACTTGCCTCGCGTGACCAGGCCGGCAAACACCCAATCGACGCAGTTCTTCGAGAAATGCAGTTGAAGCCGGTGACGCTCCTGGTTCGGGATGGCAAAACGGTCCGCCGGCCGCCGGTCGGCTCGGGTCATGCTGTCCGTCGCCTGATTGCTGACCACCCAGTGAAGCCGGGTCTGCTCGTCGTAGAGGATGGGGAACTTGAGTTGGCCCCCCGGCAAGGGAACGAACGCGGCAAACCGTCCCGACGGCATCTTCTCCAACTGCGTGGTCGTCGTCTCCGCCAAAACCAGCAATCCAAGCCCGCTTGCTGCTCGCACGAATACAGGCGAGAAAGACCCGGCTTATTCATGATGTTTCTGAAAACTCCGGGTCAGCAGCTGTCCCGGCTTCGCCTGTCTTTGACCGAAATCCAATAACGCGAGGTATCTACCCCGAACAAGAAGTGGTAGGATAGAACCAGGATTCGCCGACTTCGCACCTCGTGGTCACGACGGGTGTCTCCGTCGGATCCGAGTGCGATCACCCGGCAGGATTTGAGACGATCGCGGCTTTTGTCTAGCGAGAACGCGGGAGACCTGTCATGAGTATTCGGAACGGCTACATGTTGTTGCTCGGTGCTTTCGTGGTTGTCCTCACCAGTGGCCAGGGCTGCTGGTCCCCGCCTCCGACTCCTCAACCGCAAGGGAACGAACCGGTCACTATGGACGATGGGCACAAGATCTACAACATCACCGAGGACTTTATCGCCTATGCAGAGCAGAACGCCAATGCGGACGCTGCCACGCGAACTGCCCAATGGAACGAACTCCTTGAAGGCAAGTACCCGGATTTCTTCAATCAGGTCATCTACCGCAACCTGACCGGAGACGACCTCGCAGCCTACAAAGCCCAGATCATCGACCAGTTCTGGAACGAGATTGTGCCTCAGTTGAACACGTTGAAGCAGACCAGTAGTACGGCCGTACAGCGGGTGTTGGATGGGCGGACGTCGTTCAAGAACCTATTCGCCGACTTCGCTCCGCAGACCGACTACTACCTGACGGTGGCGTTCAGTTTCCACGGCAAGGCGGTGGACTTGAATGGCCAGACGATCCTGGCCCTGGGCCTCGAGAACTACGCCCCGAACGAACCCGAGTTGGATATCACCATCGCTCACGAGCAGTATCATCTCTACCACTTCACCACGTTCAGCCCCTCGGGTGGCCTATACCGAGGGGTCTGGACCGAGGGCATGGCGGTCTACGCCTCCGAGCAGGTCATTCCCGGCCATGAGATGACCGAGTACCTCGGTTTCACCACCGAGCGGATCACCCAGATGCACGACCTCTTCGACGATCTGACCCAGGACATCCTGAACAACATGGGCACGACCGATCAGACAATCAAGCGAGCTTACCTTGGTGCGGAAGACAACGAGACGTGGATTCCCCCGGGCTCCGGGTACTACATCGGCTACTATCTGGTTCAGGAGCTGGTGGAACAGGGTAATACCCTTGCTACCATGACTCGGTGGGACGCGGACACGGTCTACGGCCAGATGCAGGATACCCTTCCGACGCTGGAGCAGCCGTAATGGATTGGCGGCGAGGCAGCATGGTTATATAATAGGCGGCGGTCAGGTCATTCACAGTCGCTTGAGGTCCGCCATGAAAGCTACGTCCGACCCCCCGACCGAGTCTTCTTTGGTGGGCGTCAACGCTGCCAAAGCCGCGTTTACGCTGATCGAAGTGCTCGTGGTCGTCGCGATCATCGCCCTTCTGCTGGCCGTCCTGCTCCCTTCGCTAACCAAAGCCCGCGAGCAATCGCGTCGAGCGGTCTGTGCCACGCAGATCAAGCAGTTCGTCAATGGCATGGTGATGTATGGTTCGGACAGCAGAGATTCGCTCCCGGGGCCGATTCATCCGGCCATGGAACTGGAGACCTTCCTCAAGATCGCTTCCAACGATTACGAAGAGTGGCACCTGCCGTATCTGATCCGCAAGTACTTCACGGACAAGGGACGCAGTGGGAAGGCGACCGACACCGTCGCCAAGTGTCCCACCGCCTTCGCCATGTCCAAGAACAAGCTGGCGAACACCTATGGGAGAACCGATTTCGAGCGGCCCTTCTCCTACGCGCTCAACAACTGGAGGAAGGCGGGAAGCGTTGAGTTCGGCACAGCGCCGCCGTGGTACTTCGGCTATCCGGACAACTTCTGGGAGAACACCAGGGCACCGTTCACGCCACGTTCTTCCACCGATCCTGCGTTTCTCAGGGACGCTGTCCCCAAGAAGATCCAGGTCGTCAAACAACCCGGCCGCGAGTGGGCCATCGCGGACGCATTTCGCTACCCCGAACTGCTGCCCATTCCCGTC
The DNA here is from genome assembly GCA_018003015.1 of Phycisphaerae bacterium. Taxonomy (NCBI): domain Bacteria; kingdom Pseudomonadati; phylum Planctomycetota; class Phycisphaerae; species Phycisphaerae bacterium. The sequence goes on from JAGNEZ010000012.1 coordinate 73,987, forward strand.
GGCTCCACCCGCAGACCCGGCCAATGGCAACGAGGCACTTACCAGTTCAGTTTCGTCACCGCGGAAGGCCTGATCCCGGACAAACCCTATCACGACGGCGGCGCCAACTACGCGATGTTCGACGGCCACGTCGAATACCAGCGGAACTGGCTCGGCACGGTGAACCCGGCGCCGTAGGCGGCGATGCGTCTCGCCACGACCTCTCCGCGACTTCTCATCCTCATCGTCGGCGGCTTGCCGGGGTGATCGGGGCCAGGGGAATCGCATGCCGCGGGCCGTTCAGTCGGCGCTGGCGTTGGACAACCGCACCAGCTGATCGAGCGTTCTGCTTGCCCGGCCATCGTCGACCGCCTGAGCAGCGAGTTTGAGACCGGACGCGAGATCGGTGGCCAGACCCGCGACCAGCAGAGCCGCAGCGCTGTTCAGCAAGGCGTGATGGCGACGGGGGCCCTGATCGCGACCGCCGAAGATGTCGCGCATCGCGTTGGCGCTGGCGAAAGGAGAGTTCACGAGGAGCTTGCTCAGGCTGGCCACGGGCACGCCAACGTCCTCGGGATGAACCTGGAATGTGCGAAACCGCCCGTCCTTGACCTCGGTTACCTGGGTCGGCCCGGTGACGGTCAGATCGCACAGTCCGTTGTGGGCATGTACCACCCAGGCGAAGGCCGCCCCTCGGGCGGCGAGGACCGCAGCCAGTGTCTCGGTCAGATCGGGTCGGGAAGTGCCCAGCAGCTGCCGCCTGGCTCCAGCCGGATTGGTCAGCGGACCGAGCAAATTGAAGATGGTCCGGATGCGAATTGCCTTGCGAACCGGCGCCGCGTGCTTCATGGCCGGGTGCAGGTTCGGGGCATAAAGGAAGGCGATCCGGCATTCGCGAAGGCATCGCTCCAGCACCGGAACCGGTGCATTGAGGTTCACCCCCAGTTCCTCGATCACCTCAGCCGAGCCACTGACCCGGGTATGGGTGCGGTTGCCGTGCTTGGCGACGGTCGCCCCCGCGGAAGCGGCGATGATCGCCGCAGTGGTCGAGACGTTGAAGGTGCTGATTCCATCGCCGCCCGTGCCGCAGGTATCGATACACTCCGCCTCGCAACGTACCCGGGTCACTTTCTCATTCATGACGTCCGCGGCACCTGCGATCTCCTCGACGGTCTCGTCCTTGGCGGCGAGTGCAGTCAGAAACTCGCCCATGGGACCCGGCTCGACGCCACCGGTCATGATCTGCTCGAAGACCTCCCGGGTCTGCTCCCGAGACAGATGCCGGCCGGCCTTCACCTGCCCAATGATGCTTGCGATGTCAGCCATGGCTGCCGCCCCAGAGCGCGATTAGAGTGGATGCACGGCCGCCCCATTCGAGGCCGTGGTGGTATACACGATCGCAGGGTTCTTGAACCGACTGTCATAACGCTGCCGAATGGCAGCCTGGAGCCGCTCCTCGGCCTCGCGGGCGACTAGCGCGATGGCGCAGCCGCCGAAACCGGCACCGGTCATCCTCGCGCCGTAGACGCCGGGAATCCCGGTTGCGAGATCAACCAGGGCGTCCAGTTCCTCGCACGAGACCTCGTAATCGTCGCGCAGCGAGACGTGCGAGGCGATCATGAGTCGCCCGAAACCGGATGCGTCGTTGGCCCGGAGCACCTCGCCGGCGTGCGCCGTCCGCTGAATCTCGCTGACAATGTGGCGGCAGCGCCGATAGACGACCGGATCCATGTTCCCGCGGCCGGCCTCGAGTTGCTCAGGAGTCACGTCACGCAAGCTCGTCAGAGCCGGTTTGGTCGCCTTCAGGACGGCCAGCCCTTCGGCAATCTGCTTCTGCCGAACCGGGTACTGACTGGCCCCGACCTCGTGTTTGACCTGGGTGTTCATCACCGTCAGGACGGTGTCGCCCAAGGCCATGGGCAAGTGCTCGACCACCTGGGTGCGGCAGTCGAGCAGCAAGGCGTGTCCCTCTCTCCCCAGGGCGCAGATGAACTGATCCATGATCCCGCAGGGGGACTTGGCGTACTGATGCTCCGCCTGCCGGGCCAGGAGGGCGGTCTTGACCGGATCCATGGTGCGACCGGCCAGGGCCAGGATCGCCTTGGCCGTGCCGACTTCAAGCGCCGCGGAACTGCTCACCCCCCCGCCCAAGGGCACTTCACTGTGGATGAACAGGCGCCCCCCCTTGCAGGTGATGCCTTCCCGCCGCAGCATCTCGACCGTTCCGCGAACGTAGTTGCCCCACTTGACTGCATCCGGCGGCCCTGGATCGGCTGCCGGGAACCGAATAGTCTGATCACCAGCTGTCGTATGGACCACAAGCGTGCCATCATTCGTCGGGGCAACCACCACGTACAAGGCCTGCGACATGGCGATGGGCAGAACGAACCCATCGGCATAATCCACATGCTCCCCGATCAGGTTGACCCGCCCGGGCGACCGCACCAACAGGGTCGGTGAAGCATCCGGGAACACCTTCGAGAAACGTTGCACCAGTTCCGCCGTATTGACCGTCATGCCGTCCTCACTAACAATAGGCTGAGATGGCGACTGTAGGGCGTGGCCCTGAGCCTGTCAATGTTCTCATCGGCCGGTGGAGTCGACGATGGCAACCCCGGTACTGATCGACACGGACATGGGGGTGGACGACGCGGTAGCAGTCGCACTGGCCCTCCGCTCGGACGCCATCGACCTCGTGGGCGTGGCCAGCGTTGAGGGCAACGTGCCGCTGGCCCAGGCCACGGTCAACGTGGCGCGGCTGTTGACCGCCTTGAGATTGCACAAGTGGCCCCCGATCGCCCGCGGACTGGCCCAGGTCGCCCCCGGTCTGGAGTACTCCGCCCACGTCCATGGTCCGGATGGCATGGGCAACCTGGATCTCGCCACCCCCGAGGCGTTTGCGCCCTGTGGCTATGTCGAGCTGTACAGGCAACTCATCGGCCAATACGGCAAGTCCCTGGCCATCCTCGCCATCGGGCCGCTGACGAACCTGGCTGCCCTGGTGCGGGAGAAACCGGACCTCCTGGTCGGGGCCGGTCAGATCATCATCATGGGCGGCGCGGTCTGGTGTCCCGGCAATGTGACCCAGGATGCGGAGTTCAACTTCTATCGCGACCCGGCAGCCGCGGCCACCGTGCTATCGGCCGGTCTGCCGGTGACGGTCGTCCCCCTCGATGTGACCCGGCAGGTCCAGATGGATGAATCCCATGTGGCCCGGCTGTCGCGAAGCCGGTCAAGCACCGCGGAGTTGCTCGCGCGCATGATCCGCTTTCCAATGGAGCAATGTGTCGACGGCGGACGAGGGACGTTCTTCGTGCACGACGCCCTGGCCCTGGGGGTGCTGATCTGGCCGTCGCTGTTCATGCGGGCACGCATGGGCTTGGACGTCACCACGGACGGCAAGCAGGCGGGACGCGTGCGCCCGACCGTCGGCAAAGACAAAAGCCGACAAGTTGGCGTGGTCATCTCCGTCAATGTCGTGGACTTCCTCGAAAACCTGCTGGAGCAGCTCTGCCAGGAGCGGTTCGTCGTCTGAATGCTCGACCGCCCGAACGATACCATTGTGGCCGTCTCCTCTCCGCCGGGTGTCAGTGTACGCGGCGTGGTCCGGCTCAGCGGCCCGGAGGCGATCGCCCTGGCGAACACCCTGTTTGAAGGCGACCGAGGAGAACGGCTCCTCCAGGTGGCCGGCCATCATCGGCTGGAGGGTCACATCGGCCTGGATCGCGCCGCCCGCCTGCCGGCCGAGGCCTACGTGTTCCGTGCCCCTGCCAGCTACACGCGACAAGACATTGTCGAGCTACACACCGTCGGTTCGCCGCCGGTGCTGGCCGCCGTGTGTGACCGGTTCGTGACCCTCGGGGCTCGGTATGCCGAACCTGGCGAGTTCACCGCCCGAGCCTACTTCAACGGGGCGATGGACTTGACTCGCATCGAAGGCGTCGCGGCCATGATTCACGCCCGCACGGACTCACAGCTGCGGGCCTCGGAAGCCCTGCTGCACGGCGAACTGAGCCGCCGGTCGGCCGCCATGCGCGAGCGGCTGACGGATCTCCTCGCCTTGATCGAAGCCCGGATTGACTTTGCGGACGCGCCTATCGAGTTCATCTCGGACCCGGAGGTCCTTGCGGTCCTCGACCAGACGATCGCGGACCTGGCCCGGTTGCTGCGGGAATCACCGTCAATCGAACGACTCGGCATCCTGCCCGAGATCCTCATCCTCGGGCGGCCGAATGCGGGCAAGAGCACGCTGTTCAACCGGCTGACCGGCATGGATCGCGCTATCCAGTCCGCGGTGGCGGGCACGACGCGCGACGTGATCGCCGCCCCGATGCCCCTCGGTGATGTGGAGGTCATGCTCATCGACAGCGCTGGCTGGAGCGAGGACCTCAAGGAGGACATGCTCGAGGACCACCCGGACGTCCTTGCCCAGGGGGCAACTCAACGGGCTTTGAGTTCAGCGGACATGATCCTGCTGGTTGTTGACGCAATGGCTCCGTTCGACCCGGTGAACAGCCTGTTACTGGCCAGGATGGCTCGCCGGCCGGTCTGCATCGTCGCCAGCAAGATCGACTTGACCACCGATGGGCATCCGCCACCCTGGGTCAGCCTGGTTCCACCTGGTCGCCCGGTCATCACCGTCAGTGCCCATACCGGCCAGGGCCTTGAGGCCCTGCGTCAGGAGATACATCGGCTCGTGTTCGCCGACGTTGAGCCGCACGGTACGGAGCTCCTGGCCCTCTCGAGCCGACAGCGGTTGGCGCTGAGTGATGCCGGCGAAGCCCTGGCGCGAGCCCGGGCGATTTGCGGCCCTCACAATGCTCCTTGCGATGATGCGGAACTACTCGCCCTCGAGGTGCGTGAGGCGGTCAGCGCCCTCTCGCTGCTAACTGGCGAACTCGTGACCGAGGAACTGCTCGGTCGCATCTTCGCACGCTTCTGCATCGGCAAGTGAAAAAAACTAAGGGGCGTTCGCTTCGCGGTCGATATAACATGCAGCGTGCCGCGGGCGCGGCTGAAACAAAAAACGGAAAAATGTTTTGACAACCGCCGCTGTCCCGCTATTCTGGGCACCGCCAAACAGGAGATAGGTGCGATGGCCAAGAAGAAGGTTGCGAAGAAGAAAGTGGCGAAGAAGAAAGTGGCGAAGAAGACCTGCAAGAAGAGCCGCTGCTGCAAGTAGCGGCCTATGGAATGCTCATGACAACGGGGAGGTGCTCGCGCGCCACGGCGGCACCTCCCGCTTTTGTGCGCATCCGGTACCATCCGGAGCTCTCTTTCCGCTTCAAGCACTCCTTGCCCTACCCGCCAACGCCGAAGTCCGTGTTCTCCCAAAGTACTTCGATCGTGGGATGCTCGGCCAGCCAGGCGTATTCCTCGCGAAACCAGGCCTGGATGTCCGCGTCCAACAACCCTTCGCTCCGGCTGTTTGGCGTGAACAGGTTGACGCAGCCGAATCGGAACTGAGTCAGGAGAATGTCCATGTCACGGCGAACAAGGTCGCGTGTCTGGCCCTTGAAACCGACGAGCAGGCAGATGGTGTCGGTGAATCGGGCAACGTCCGCCGGCGACTCAAAGCGGATGTTCTTACCCAGGACATCGTTCCGCAGATGATCATCAAACGTCTCGATACCGATCTTGAGCCGTGTGGGTACGCCGAAAAAGGCCAGGGTCTCGGCGAAGCTCGGCTGGTATGCCCAGTAGGACTCGCAGATGAAATCGCGGATCCCCTTGTCGTGCAGCAACTCTCGAACGGCGCGTCGGACATCGATCGGCAGCTCCTGCACGCTGCCCGAATTGATCATCTCGAGCCGCGAGTACCGCCCGGTCACCTTCGCCAACTCGCGACTCGCCACGCTCCGTATCTCGTTCAGGTCGGTGGTGTTGTCCAGGATGTAGTCGCAGAACGTACAACGCCCCCAAATGCAGGGCAGACTGCGCAGCAGGACGATCTCGCGGGGCAACTTACCGGCGATGACCGCGTAGCGATTCATGGTTCCTATCATGCCACCTTGATCGATCATCCGCAAAGCCCGAGACCGCAGAGGGCCTGCTTGAGAACCGGACAACGGCGAGGTAGAATGCGGAACAGAGCATGAGTGGCGGTCCGGTATGCCTGTCATGCCAGCCCTAGCCAAGACGGCCTGCTATGCCACTGGAAACGCTTCTGATCAGCGGCCCTTCAGGGTGCGGCAAAACCACTGTCGCACAGGTTGTGGCCGACCACGTCCTCGGACGGTCGGTCCACGTCCTTCGCCTGCAAACCTCACTCGACAATCACACCAACAGCATTGAACGCGAGCCTCCGGACGATACGACGCCCAGCGATGGACGATGGGCCTCGGTCCACATCGTTCGCTATACGCGCGAGCGGATCTTCGAAACCCTGCCTGACGCCCTGCGGGCCGTGCGCCGACTCGACCGGCGAGGCTTCGTCATCGTCGAAGCGGATACCGACCCCTCGATCCGCCACGCTTACCCCTACGACTACCGGGTCTTCGTCATGTCCTCCCCGGTGGACATTCACGAGGTCTTCCGCGAACCGAAAGCCGCCGCCGTCGCCCTGCAGGAGGTGATGGAGGATACGGCCGCCTTTGCCGCGGAGATCTTCGGGCTCTTCGAGGGCGACCCACTGGACGATTCTTCGGGCGTCAAGCACCGGAGGAAAAAGGTCAAACCGAGGCGAGGGAGTGTCATCTCAAACCCGGTCGAATTCCTGGACGTCAACGAGACGCAAATCCACCAGTTCCTTCGCTCCCCCATCGGGGCGGAGATCGCCTCGCGCATTCAACTCCAGCCGGAGTTCCACGCCCTGGTCGAAGCCGACGTCGTCCTCGTCAACATGGGCCGGGTCACGGCTCCCGACGTGCTGGACGAATGCGTCCGGCGAATCGAGAAGCTGCTCAGCCGGATCCGCCACGACAGCCGCCAACACAGCATCCTCTACTGGGGCGACCTGACCTGCGACCGTGATCCGACCCGCTGTATGCTCATCGAGCGGCTCAAGACCCTCATTGGGAAGTAAGACCAGAACGCTGATACGCCGAAAACCGTCAGGGGCAGCGACAAGGGCTCGGGACCTGCCACGCGATCAGCACCACCACCGCCCAATCCAGCGAGAGGCACGCTCCAGCGTGAAAACGCATTGGCCCCTGTAGGCCGGGCAAGAGCTTGACCACCGGCCCCGGAAGTCAGGTCCGGGGGGCGGAGACGGCATCTCGCCTTGTCCAGACAGCATGCCCAAAGAAGAGGACCGCGGCAGTGAGTTGCCACGGTCCCTTTCTCAGTAGCCTGGAGGATGCTCCCCCGGAAGCCGGGGTTTCGGACCCGGCGAAGGGCCTCCGCTACTTGGCTTCGAACTTGATCGCCTCGCAGGGGCAGTCGCCAGCCGCCGCGATAATCTCGTCGCTGTGGGCCTGCAGGAAGGCCGCGTCCTTGGCTTCGGCCTTGACGGCCGCCACGTCGCCCTTCATCTCAAACACGTCCGGGGCCGACGCCACGCACGCCTCACACGAAGTGCAGTTGTCTGTATCGACCCAGACCTTGGTCACAGTCTTCGCCATCGGAAATCTCCTGGCATTACACGGGTGCGGCCACGGCCGCACCGAGCCAACCCATGAACCGGCACGCCTCACGGTGCCACGAAGCGTACAGCATAGCAAACGGCTCCGTGATGGCAAGTCCTGTCGGCGTTCAGATGCTCAGCGACCACTCCGTGAACGCCACGATGTACTTCAGGTTGAAGCACCAGCGAAGCAGCATCTTGATCGGAACGAGGAGCATCGCGGCCAGCAGGAACATCGTGATCGTGTACCGGGCAAGTCCCATTTGCGAGTAGGTCCCCCGAAAGGCAGTGCGCTTCAGCAGCCAGGGCGGGAGAAGGAAATACAGGGCCAGCAGACACAGTCCCGGCGTTTCGCGCAGGATACCGCTTGCCGCCCCCCCAAAGCCGGCTCCCGGCGGCGTCCGTCCTTGCCCGTGGATCCAGAACAACTCCGACAGGTTGACCTGGGCCGTCGACGCAGGCCGGTGAGGATCCCAGGACTCGAAGGGTCCGAAACAAGCCCAGTTGGGTCCACGGAGCACGGTTCCCACGATGATCGGCAGCAGCCAAAGCAGGACGAAACCACTCAGAAAGAGCGTTACGGCGAACGGCCGTTCCCGAAGGGTGTAGTAGCCGTTTCCGTTCGGGTTGCGATCCAGATAGGGGATTGCGCACAGGCCAAGGACGATCAGCACCGGCACCAGGACGCCTGCGATCCACGGATCGAAGTAGACGAGCAACTCCTGAAGCCCGAGGAAGTACCAGGGCGCCTTCGCCGGGTTCGGTGCCACATAGGGACTGGCCGGCGGTTCCAGCGGAGCGCGGACCAGGATGGACCACACGAGAAGCAAGGTCATGCAGATCAGCGTCGCGACCAGTTCGACGACCAGGAGGTGCGGCCACGTCAGTACCTGGTTGTCGGCCCGGCCCTCGAGGAGAGACAGGCCCTCTCGACGTCGTTGATCATTGAGCGCCGCTCGCCGCAGGCCGATCCACAAGCCGACAGCCAGCATGACGAGCAGCAGAGTGATGGGGACGCTGTCCGGCCGGCTGGCGGCGCGAAAGAAGACCGCGTCACACAGGGCGGCGATGTAGGCCGCCGCGACAACGGCGCCAAGGCAAGCTGCGATCGGTGGCCGTGTCCAGCGGCGGTACGTAATGAGGCCCGTAGCCAGCACCGCGACGGCCAAAGGGAACAGTCGCTGCGGTGCCGACAGCCAGTCGACGGCGCCGCGAATCCCCTCGGTTGCTGCGATGATCGGCAACACGTTGACTCCCATGTGCAGGACCAGATCGCAGGCTGCTCTATAGAGGCCCGCTGATCCCTCCATCCTTGCGGATCCGCCAGAAGTGCACAGCCATCAGCACCGTCGCGATCAAAGGGAGCGCAATACAGTGCAGAACGTAGAACCGCAAGAGTGCGGCCGGTCCCACCGACGATCCGCCCAGCAGCAGCGAACGGAGATCGGAGCCGGAGTGCACCAAGGGCACGTCCCCGACGGAAACCAGCCCGCTCCCCGGTCCCTGCGCCCCCACCACCGGCGCCGCCCCGGCCATGTTCGTTCCCACCGTCACCGCCCACATGGAGAGCTGGTCCCAAGGCAGCAGGTAACCGGTGAACGACAGCAGCATGGTGAGCACCAGCAGTACGACGCCAACGACCCAGTTGAACTCCCGCGGCGGCTTGTAGCTGCCGGTCAAAAACACGCGGAGCATGTGCAGCCAGACAGTAATGACCATCAGGTGGGCGCCCCAACGATGGATCTCGCGCACCAGTCCGAAGGGCACGTGCGATCCCAACGCGATGATGTCCTTATAGGCGTACTCAGCCGTGGGCCGATAGTAGAACATCAGCAGAACGCCGGTGACCAGCTCTACCAGGAACAGCAAGAACGTCGTGCCACCCATACACCAGGTATAGGTGACCTCCACGCCGCTGCGGCGAACCGACGGTGGGTGAAGGTGGAGAAACACGTTGCCCAAGACCGCCCGGATGCGCGTACTCGTGTCATGAGGTACGCCGTGGCGGAACACCGACTTCCAGATCTGAGAATCGCGCACCAATCGAGCCACTCGTACAATCCCTCGTGCCCCACCTAGATCCTATCCCGTTACGTGTGGGACCGGCATCTTGCCAGTCAAATGACAGGCCGGAAGCCTGTCCCAAACCTCCCGCAGAGATAGGCTCCTGAGCATCACAGCGACAGGAAGCTGCCCTGATCGCTCTTGCCGCCAAGGAACCGGCGGCTCCGATCGACCACCACCAGACCGTCCACCACGCTGACTCCAAACCGATCCATCGGACGTGGAGCCGGCCCCTCCGTGTTGGTGCCATCGAGGGCAAAGCCACTCCCATGACACGGACATGCGAATCTGCGTTCGCCGGGTATCCAGTTCAGGATGCAGCCCAAGTGCGTGCAGGCGGTGCTCAGGGCCACAAGCCGATCAGGGAGCCGCACCAGCCAGACACCGTCCTTCTTGCGGCGCTCATCGACCGTGCCGGCGGGCATGCGCGCGTAGGAGTCCACCGGTCCGGCGGCCACTCGCGGATCGGGCTCCTCCGAGGCGTTGGGAAACATGAATCGAGCGGTCGCCAGAGCCGCAACCGCGCCGCTGCCCGCAAGTGCGAGCCAGCCGGCGCCGGCCGCGGAGAGCACCTGCCTCCGCTCTATCCCGCGTTGACCGGCGTCAGGCGGGCTGCCGGGTCGTGGTTCCTGCGCGCTCATGTCTTCCTTCGTGCCAGCAGATAGCCCCACAAGAATGCCACGGACGAACCGATCGGGACGAACCACGGCCATGCCAGGGTTGCATACCGCACCTTGCCGGTCAGGGGATCGGTCTTCGCATCGAAGAAGCCGTAGTGACTGATGATGAGCATCAGGGCAATACCCGCCAGCAGGAGTACCGTTTGGGCTGGAGTTGCCACGACCGTCGCGCCCAACTCGTCGGACGCCTTGGCCGCAGGTATCCGCTCTCTTGCCTGGCTCCACATCCAGGTCATCAGCAGGACCGCGGCCCCCACCCAGCAGACGATATTCGCCCACGGCTCGTGCCAGACCAGGGCGAAAACCACGAACACGGACAAAGGAGCCGACCAGGTGTACCCGCGCGCGGTGATGTTGAACCGCATGAAGGCAAGCATGAAGCCTGCGAGAATCGCGCCTCCGGTGTAGCCGGCCATGGCCAGCGCCAGGTTCAGGATCTGCGGGAACTGCCCGGAAGCGAGATCGGCCACTTGAGCCATCAGGCATAGAATCAGGCCCCATACCAGGACGAGCACCCGAGACAGGTGGACCAGGCCCGGATCCTTCATCGCCGAGTCCAGCGAAGCATCCTGCCCCGCAGCCACCAGTCGGCGCCTTCGCCACGGCAGATAGAAAGCCGCCAGCGAGGTCTGGCTGAACGAGGCAACCACCGACACCAGCGTGGAGATGGCCGCCGCGAAGATACCCGCGATCACCAGGCCGCAGATGCCCGGCGGCAGTTGCTCGATGATGAACACCGGGAAGATGCGATCGCCCTTCTCGGCGACCAGTCTGGCCGCCTCGCCGGTCAGCGGATAGCGCAGATAGAAGGCGTACAGGGCGGCGCCGACCAGTAACATGATCAGGGCGATGACCTGACTCGAGGAACTGGCGATCACCGCCATCCGGGCGTCTCGTTGTCCCTTGCAGCAGAAGATGCGCTGAGCCATCATCTGGTCCGTGCCGAACGCGCCCAAGCCGCCCCACGTACTCGCGATGGCGGCCGTCCAGATGGTAAACTCCTTGGTCGGGCTGAGACTATAGTCAAACAGTGTAAACTTGCCCCACGGACCGGCCTCCTTGGCCCCCCACCCGACGCTCCAGAACTCACCCAGCCCGCCGGGCAGCTTGCCGATCGCGGCCGCCAAGGCCACGAAGGCCCCGATCAAGAAGACCAGGAACAGAATCACATCCGTCCAGATAACCGTAGTAATGCCGCCGATCCACGTCCAGACCACCGACAGGGCTCCGATGGTGTAGATCGACCAGACGAGCGTGCTCACGCCGGTTCGCTCTTGCAGCCCCCCAAAAACCGAGGGCCCGATGATCAGGTCCAGGATCAGGGCGGTGAGATACACGCGCGAACCTTGAGCCAACGACCCACCCAAAATGAACAGGCAGGTCGTGACCGATCGGGCCCGCTCTCCGAGCTGGTTGGCCATGTAGTCGTACGGGCTGTAGATCTCCCGTTCGTAAAAGGCCGGCACGAACACCAAGCCCACAATGATCTTCGCGAGGACCGATCCTATCAGTCCCAGTTGCAGATAGGTGAAGTTGCCGGTCGGGGCGCATACCACGGCGGGCACGCAGACAAAGGTCACCGCGCTGATCTCCGTGGCGATGTTCGAGCCGCACACCGCGTACCACGGCAGCTTCCGGCCACCCAGGAAGAAATCACGGATGGTTGCCTGCTTGCCGGCCATCAGCGAACCGATCAGCGTGGTCAGCACGAGGTAGGCGATCACCACCAGCCAGTCCAGCCGGGTGAACTGCCCGGACAGCGCCCCGGCTTGCCCGGCGGCCAGTATCAGTGCGTCGTGTCCCACAACTCTCTCGCTCGCAACAGGATTCGCCATGAGCCTCGCGAGCGTGGACTATACGAAGAACCCGCCTGCCGAACAAGACAAAGCCCGGCTTGTCCGAGGCACCGACCGACCCCTGTATGGGCAGGGAGGTGGACGCAAACCAGACTCCTGCTCACCGGCGGACGGATGTCGCCCGGAGCATCAGGGGGCCTTGGATGCGCCTTCAAGGAACTGATCGATCACTCGTATCGCCTCGCGCCGCCGGGAGGAACCGACCTGCGGACAGTTGAACCGAAGGATGTACCACAGGGCGTGCATGCCGTCGGCCATGCCGATCTTCTTTCCCTCGGCATACGTTCGTCCGTAATAGGAGATCGGCACCTCGTAGACCCGAGCCCTGGTCTTGGCCACGGTGGCGGTGATCTCGACCTCGAGGCCGAAGCCCTTGCTGGTTAGCGGGATCGCCTTCGCGATCGGCGAGCGGAACGCCTTGTAGCAGGTCTCAATGTCGGTCATGTTCAGGTTGGTGAACAGGTTGGAGAAGAAGGTCAGGCCCTTGTTCGCCAGGTAGTGGTAGAAATACAGCACCCGGGTCGCTCGCCGAACCAGGAACCGGCTACCGTAGACCACGTCGGCCTGTCCGGCCAGGATCGGGGCAATCACGAAGGGGATCTCGGCCGGATCGTACTCCAGGTCGGCGTCCTGGATGATGACCAGCGGACTCTGAACCTCGCTTAGCCCCCTGCGAACCGCTGCCGTCTTCCCTGAGTTCCGCTCCGTCCGCAACAGCCGGACCCGTGGCGAGCCGAACGACTCAACCACTCCCGCTGTGCCGTCGGTCGAACAGTCGTCCACCACGATGATCTCGCCAACACAGGCCAGTCCATCCACCGCCCGGAGGACCGTTCCCAGGGTACGCTCTTCGTTGTAGGCGGGGATCACGACGGCCAGCACGCGCTCATCCATGAGGGCATCTCCCACGTCAGCCGGGCGACAGGAACGGGCGTATTACCGCACGTCGGCCGGCAGATGTCAACCGGGCAGTCCAAGAAGCCACCGTGCCGACCCATCTTCCGTCTCGGCCTGCAACACCATCCAGTGGTCGGACAGAAGCACCCGCCGCTTCGGCTGTCGCAACGTCAGCCCTCCGCCGCTCGAGGGCCTCCTGGGACGGTCGATTGGTCTCGGCAGCCCCGCCCGGCAGCCTGGATGCCAAGCCATGCTCCGATCGGGAATCTCCCCAAGGGCGACCTGCTCACCTCTGCCCTCACACTTCCCGCTTCCACGGCATTGCGGCAAGCCTCGCGCCAGCATATACTTGGAGCCACTATGCGATGCCCCTACTGTCGCGAGATTAACCAGGACAAGGTCATCGATTCCCGTCTGAGCGAAAACGGTGAGGTCATCCGCCGCCGGCGGGTGTGCATTTCCTGCAACAAGCGATTCACGACCAAGGAACGCGTCGAACAGGACGTGAAGCTCATGGTCATCAAGCGCGACGGCAGCCGGGTGCCGTATGAACGCCACAAGATCCTGAGCAGCCTGCAACGGGCGGCCTACAAGCGGCCGATCAGCGACGAGGTGATGACCGGCATGGTCGACGCGATCGAGGACACCCTGTTCAAGCAGTATGACCGGGAGGTCAGCAGCCAGATCATCGGCAAGCTGGCCGGCGATCAGCTCCGCCACGTGGACCAGATCGCCTACGTCCGCTTCGCCAGCGTCTACCGCCGATTCCAGGACCTCGGCCAACTCATCGACGAGGCCCAGGAAGTCATCGAGCACCATGTGACCGACACACCTGGCCAGCAGAGGTTGTTCGAGTGAACGACCGAGCGAAAAGTCACCTGACACTCTAGCAGGCACCTTCAAGAGTCAGATTCCGCATGGGCGACCCGGCTTGGGCCCCACGAAATGCAGAGAACGTCATTCGTGGAACGTGCTTGCTGAGAAGGGCGGCATTCCGCCTGCACCCGGTCATCAGCGCGTCTGCCTCCGGTTCAATCCCAGCGTTTCGCGGGCAGCATCGGCAGGGGCAAGGACTCCGCCCGTCTCCCGGACATTGCGGCTCGCCACCCCCGCAGCAATCACAGCACCCGCGCCCATATGGCCTTCAGGTACCCGCTCTCTGGGCAATTGGCCATGATGGGGTGATCCGGGCCGGCGCCAGTCTGGTCGAGGATCTGGAGCGGGCGGCCAAGCCGGCCGGCGGCCGCCTTAACCATGCCCAGAAAGTCGTCCCGCCCCACCAGGCCGGAACATGAGCAAGTCAACAGCAGGCCACCCGGCTTCAGCACGCCGATGCCCAGCGCGTTGAGATCGAGGTACTTGCGCGAGCCTTCCTGATAGTCGTCGCGGCCGGGCACGAACTTGGGCGGATCGAGCACGACGGCATCGAACTGCCGTCCGTTGGCCTGCATCTGCCGCAAGTAAGTGAACGCATCCGCGTGGGTATGCTGGATTCGAACCTGGTTGAGCTTGGCGTTGGCCTTGGCCAATTCGATGGCCTCCTCGTCCAGATCGACGGCTGTCACCGAGGCCGCGCCACCAAGTTTGGCGGCGTAAATGCCGAACCCGCCCGTGTAGCAGCAGACGTCGAGCACGTCGAGGCCGCTGCACAACGCCCCCAACCGTCGGCGATTCTCGCGCTGATCGCAGAAGAAACCCGTCTTGTGGCCGGCCCGCAGGTCTACGCGAAAGCGTATCCCGTTTTCCCGCACCGTGATCGTCTTCGGAGCCAAGTCCGACGCTTCCGGCGGAACATGGAAACCCTCTAGCCGCTCGACCCGATCGTCTGCCCGGACGACAAATCGGCTGACGCCGGTCTGCTCACCCAGCAGCCGCTTGAACAGGTCCAGCCGGCGGAAGACGCCCAGCGAGAAGACCTCAATCGCGATCCAATCTGCGTACCGCTCGGCGATGAGGCCGCTGATCGAGTCCCCCTCGGCATGGACGAGTCGGTAAACGTCAGTGCCCAGATCGGAGCCGATCAGACGCTTCCGCCAGACAAGGGCATGATCGATCCGGGCGGCGAAGAAGGTGTCGTCGACCGGCTCACGGGCGTAGGAGATCATCCGCAGGGCAATCTGCGAGCGGTCGTGATAGAAGCCATGCCCGAACAGGTCGCCCTTCCGATCATAGACCACCACGACATCCCCCGGGCGAGCCTCCGGAGCGACTTGGTCAACCATCCGCCGATAGATGAACGGGCTGGCGGCCGCCGACCGCAGGCGGACCCAGGGATACGGGTAGTCCTGGCTGGCCGAAGCGGTGGGCTGGAACTCGTCCTTCGGCGGATTGCTCATCATCGCATGATCGGGTTTGACCCCACGCAATGCAAGACGCCAGTTGATCCTCCGCCGTCCCCGGCGATAATAGGCGGCATGAGTTTTCCAGGCGTTGACGAGCAGTTGGCAGTTCTGACACGCGGTTGCGAGCGGATCGACGCGCTGGACGAACTGAGGCATAAGCTGGCCGCCTCACAGAAGGCGAACCGGCCGCTGCGGGTGAAGCTCGGCCTCGACCCGACCGCTCCGGATATCCATCTGGGGCATACCGTGGTCCTTCGTAAGATGCGCCAGTTCCAAGACTTAGGACACAAGGCGGTCCTGATCATCGGCGACTACACCTCCCGGGTGGGCGACCCGTCCGGGCGGAGCAAGACCCGGCCCGTCCTTGACACCGACGCTATCGAGGCCAACGCCAGGACCTACTTCGATCAAGCTGGGCGGATCCTGGACACCACCGAGGGCAAGCTCGAGGTCCGGCACAACAGCGAATGGCTGGCCGGGATGACCTTCGCAGACGTGCTCAAACTGGCCGGGCAGATGACGGTTGGCCAGATGCTCAAGCGGGAGGACTTCCGCAAACGGTTCGAGACCGAAGTGCCCATCGGCGTTCACGAGTTCCTTTACCCGCTCATGCAGGGCTGGGACAGTGTCTGCATCCAGTCGGACGTCGAGTTGGGCGGAACGGATCAGACGTTCAACAACCTGGTTGGCCGCGACCTTCAGCGTAACGCCGGGCAACACGCTCAGGTGGTCATGGTCATGCCCATTCTGGTCGGCCTGGACGGCAAGGAGAAGATGAGCAAGTCGCTGGGCAACTACATCGGCGTGAGCGAAGCCGCCCACGATATGTTCGGCAAGCTGATGAGCGTTCCCGACGGATGCATGGCCAACTACCTCACGCTGCTCACCGCGGTTCCGGAGACCGAGATCCGGATGCTGTGCAATCCCGCCCAGACACACCCCATGGAGGCCAAGAAGCGGCTGGCGGCCGAAATCGCCGCGACGTTTCATTCGCGCGAGGCGGTCGATCACGCTCGCCACGAGTGGGAGCAGATCCATCAGAAGAAGGCCGCCACTGGCGAGCTGGTCGTACCGGCCGATACCCAGACGGTCGTCATCAGCCACGAGCTGTTCCTGGACGGCCGGGTCCCGGTCACCAAGCTCGCGGTGCACTGCGGTTTCGCGGCCAGCAATGGCGAGGTCCGGCGGCTGGTTGCGGAGAAGGGGATCCGTTTCAATGGCGAAGTGGTCGAGGACGCCGCCGGCTTGCTGGTGGTCAAGAGCGGCGACATCCTGCAGCGCGGCAAACGCAAGTTCGTCCGCCTGCAGGTGGACTGATGCAAGGCAAGAAAGACGCATGAAGCTCCCCGAAGTGCCATCACCGGAACGCTACGGCGGCCTGTACGTGTTTGATTTTGGCAATCAGGTGGCAATCGGATACACCGCCGACGAGATCGCCGTGCTCCTCGAGTCCGAGAAATACCGCCACGGCAAGGTCTACCGGATTCACCGGGCTCTCCCGGACGGGACGATGGAGCTGGCCGGTGTGCCCCACGAGCGGTTTCAGCTCGAAGACGGGATCCTGTTCTATCGCTCGACGAGCGAGGCAGCCCGAGCGGATTACGAGGCACTGAATCGACTGGCCGCTGCCGCCCCCCCACCGTGCCGGATGAAGGTCCAGCTGGCCCGCCTCGAAGGCGCGGGCCACTCGGAACTGACCGTGATCATCTTCCCGGCCGAGTTCACCCACGACGTGGCCGGATGGCTCGACCGACTGGGCTACGGTGGCGGCGACTACGTGGAAGGTGGTCCGAGCCAGGTGACCAGCTACTACGAGGCCGGGCCGGCCATCCTTGCCCGGCAGCAGCTCTGGCCGGCGGCCGACGATTCGCGGCCGGCGGAGGAAGTCCTGGCCACGACGCATCTGGCGGTGCAGCGGATACCGGCATGAGACGCAGACGCACAGGGTGGCTCTCATTCCTGGCGGACCTGGTGATCCGCATCCACCCCAACCGGCCGACCCGCGACGACGCGGATCGGCGGGCCAGGCGATTCGAGTATGGAACCGGCGCTTCCCGGCTGGGTCTCCGCATGACCGATTGGCTGAGGGCTCGTCTACGCCTTCGCTGGCTGAGACTGCGAAGCGAGAGGCGAGTGTGACCGCTATGCGGAAGCAGGAGGCAACATCCTTGTTCAGGCAATGGTCTCTTCGGTCTCTTCTTCTGGCGGATTGCTGACAGCTGGCCGCTGACAGCTCCTGATGAGGTTTCCCATGCCCAAAACATACGGATTCGGCGTAATCGGTGCGGGGATGATCGGCAACTTCCACGCAGAGGCGATCAAGCAGTTGCCCAATGCCAAGCTTGTGGCGGTGTGCGATGATGTGGCCGGCGCCGCCGACCGCTATGCGAAGAAACACGGATGCGCCGCAGTGACTGGTCTGGACGGAATGTTCTCGCGGTCCGATATTGACGTGGTCACCGTGGCCACGCCCAGCGGCACGCACGCGGACTTGGCGATCGCCGCGGCCCAGCATGGCAAGCATGCCATCGTGGAGAAGCCGCTGGACATCACCCTGGCGAAGATCGATGCCGCCATCGAAGCCCACGCCAAGTCGGGCACCAGCCTGGGCGGTATTTTCAACGGTCGGTTCCTGCCCACTGCCCGCCTGCTCAAGAAGGCGGTCGCGGACGGCCGGTTCGGGCGGATGACCTTCGGCATGGCCTACGGGCCGTGGTGGCGCGACCAGGGATACTATGACCAGGGCGGCTGGCGAGGCACCTGGAAACTCGACGGCGGCGGAGCCTACATGAATCAGGGTATTCACACCGTCGATCTGCTCCAGTGGCTCATGGGGCCGGTCCGGTGCGTCAAGGCCAGCACGACGACGATCGCTCACCAGCGGATCGAGGTGGAGGACACTGGGGCCGCGGTCATCGAGTTCGCCAGTGGAGCGATCGGCACCATGGCTTGTACGACCAGCATGTGGCCGGGCCATTTCCGGATCGTCGAAGTCTCCGGGACGGACGGCACGGTGGCCATGGCCGACCAGAGCTTCTTCTTCTGGCAATTCCGCGCCGAGAAGCCCGAGGACCAACAGATCCGGGAGAAGTACCTGCAGTTTCCCGCTGTCTCGATCGGGGCGGCCAATCCTTCGGCTGGCATGACGGCCGATGGCCATCGTGACAACTTCGCCTCGTTCCTGAAGGCGGTCGATGAGAAGCGCACGCCGGAGATCGACGGCACCGAGGCTCGAAAGGCCGTACAGACGATCCTGGCAATCTACGAATCGGCCCGCACGGGGAAGACGGTGACCCTGGGATAGTGCCCCAACACGTGTACTCAAGAACCGTTCTGGCATCGTGTCCGACAAGTTCCTATAATGGATTTGAGCAGGGTCGCCCTGTCGCCGCATCCCTATGTCACAGACCGGAAGGAGGCCGACCATGTTCTCATTCACTCGGGCTCTTCCTCTCCTCGCAACCGCGCTCCTGCCCACGCTGGTGCACGGCCAGGCATCGCTCCCCGTCGTCTACGTTCTGGACGCCAAGAGCGCCTGGCAGCAGGGGTGCTTTCCGCCCTGCAAGTGTCCGCTCGGACCGGAGACTCCAGTCACAGGCACTTTCAGGCTGGTATTTGAGGGGTTCAGCGACTGGTACGACCGTTACGCGGTGACCGACGTCGACTGGACCGTCGAGACCGCCGAGGGCAAGGTCCTCCACATCACCGGGTCTGGTTCCTACATTGTGGGTGGCGATTTCGTCCTCGACCAACGACTGATTCTCGACTTGTCGACCAACGGGAGCGCGTCCGAGCGATTCGACAGCGGCATGGTCATCGGCGGCGGCTTGCCTCGCATTGACATCACCGTCTCCATCAACCAGTTGTACTGCTACGACACCGTGATCCAGGTGATCGCCGCCCCTCAGGCCGTGCCGCCCGTGCTCTATCGGCTTGGGCCCAGGAGCACCTACCAGGAAGGCTGCTTCGGCATGTGCAACTGTGTCCTGTATCCTGAGTCGCGCATCACCGGCACATTCTTGCTCACCCTCGAAGACTCCAATCCGCTCTTCCAGACCTATGCGTTCGCTGAGGTGGATTGGCACAGCTTCGCGGGCACGCAGTCCCGGCACCTCACCGGCAAGGGCCTTTACAGGATCGGAGGCGAGGTGGCCCTGACGCAGCAGCTCGAGCTGGATCTCGCGATCAACGGCGACGGGCCCGAGCACTTCGACAGCGGCATGGTCCCCGGTGGGGCGAAGTTCCCGCTGATTGACATCCAGGTCACCATCGGCCAGCTGGTCTGCTTCGACCGGCCGATCCACGTCATCGGCGCGCCGGTTGTGGACTTCAACCTGGACGGCAGGAGCGACCGGGCCGACCTCGAGTGGTTCCTCAGCTGTGTGAGCGGGCCGGAGATCGGCTTGGGGTCCTTTGGATGTGCGGCTGCCGATCTGGATGCTGACCGCGACGTCGATCAATCCGACTTCGGTCTGCTGCAGCGATGCTGGCCGGAAGCTGGCGATCTCGTCGATCCCGCCTGTCTTGAGTAGTGTCCCCTTCATGGTTCCCGGGTATACACGCAGTCCGGATCGGCCGGTATGCCGGCTCCGGCGCGGCACTGTTCGAAGACAGCCAGGTCCTTCTGATTGGCCAGCCCGTCGTTGTCGAAGTCCGCGTTTCGGCAACTGGAGGCTTGTTCCAGCTCGGTGGCGCTGAGACACCGCTGCAGGACGCCGAAGTCGTCCATATCCACGTCCCCGTCGAAGTCGAGGTCGCCTTTTCGCAGCCGGGCCAGGAAGAGGGCATCGGTGGTGAGGATCGCGTCGGTCGAAGCATCGTAGGGGAGAAACACGCCGTTGCCGTCGTCGTACGGTGAATACGAGTCGCTCAGGATGAGCCAGTTCGTCGCCCCGCCGCAGGAGCCGCCGGTGAGGGCCGAGCTCTGACACAAGCCATAGAAAACCTCCTGGTAGAAGAAATCACGAATGGTGGTCGGGCCGCTCTCGATTCCTCTTCCCCGGTTATCTCGAGGGATGCCGAACTCCTCGCAGAGCAGCGGCTTCTTGAGAACGGTGTCGGTATCTTCCAGGTGCCGCTGGAAGTAGAGTCTCGATTTGTATACGGCTGACGTCGTGTTGCCGATGGGGTTCCAGCCCCAGTTATCCGGCCAGATGTGGCACGTCGCGAAGTCGATCGAGGCATGCTGATGGTTGTTGACGAAGTCCTGGCCGCTGGCTGCCATCCACGAATCCGTATTGCGGTTGGCGTGGCTGAGGCCGTAGAAGCCCTCGATGCCGGTGGTGACCATGTGGTTGGGATCCACGCTCTTGACCAATGCGCTCATCTCGCCGATCCAGGCGTTGAGATCAGCGGCCGCGCTGGCGGAGGACCTGGCCTCGTTGGTGAGTTCCCAGGCGAAGATAGTGGGATCATCGCGGTAGCGCCGGCCATTGACGGTGTTGACCCGGTTCACCAGGACCTGTACGAGGTCCTGGTACCATTCCCTGATGACTGGATCGGTATAGAACTTGTCGTGGTTGACGGAGCCGAATCGCCACAGGGTCCAGCGGTCCATGCCGCCGTAGTCGCCCCAGTTGTTGACCAGGGCGAGCACGACGCGGATTCCTCGCTGATCGGCGGCGGCGAGGGCCTGATCCAGGGCTTCGAGGGTGAGCGGGTCGAGGAAGTCGATGGGGCGTTCGTCGGGCGACAGCTGTCGCTGGGGTGCGCACTGCAGGCAGGCTCCGTTCTCCACGGCGTCCTGGAAGGCCCACGTGCGGACCAGGGTCATCCCTCGGGCGGCCATCTTGTCGAGTACCTCGTCCGGACCCGGTACGTTCCACCGGCGATAGGTCACCTGGTAGTAGCTGTTGGATCCTGCGAAGAAGACAGGTCGACCGTCGAGCATGAACTGGGTTTTGAGGCGGTAGACGAAGCCCGCGTTTTCGGCCTGTGCCGGGCTCGCGCAGAAGCCTGCGAGGACAACTGAAGTCAGGCAAACCCTCCGAACCCAAGCCTTTCGCATAGACTCCCCACCGCTGTGCATGGCGCTCACGAGGTGAGCACCCCCATTATACCGTCCGCGGGGTCTCAGGAACAGGCCGGCCGGTGGTTGGCTTTTCGGTCAGGTTCCCGTGCCGGCAAGGGGCGGGTTACTGTTCGGTGACTGCCACCCGGCCGAGGAGATCATCGAGGACCTTGGCTTTTCGATGAACGCAGAGCACGGTGTCGAGCACGTGCTCGCTGTGGTTGTCGCCGAAGATGAACACCAGCTTCCCGCTGCGGAGCAGGCCGTATTCGACCACATCGTCGATCACCAGTTTGAAGCGCGTCTGGGCGGTGGGATGGCGTTCCTGCTCGGCCATGTAGCCGCGATGGATGATGATCTCGTTTCGTTCGATGACCCAGAAGTGGAAGCGGGTCTGGATCCAAGCGATCGCCAGGTTGAAGAAGAGGACGAACGCGAAGGTGAAGTAGAAAGCTGCATTGGCGTAGACCCGGACGCTCAAGGCGTCGCCGATCGCGCGCCAGGCTCCGCCCTCGACATAGCGGTTGAGGAGGAAGATGGTTAGCACGAAGACGAGGATGCCGAGGGCGATGATGAGGAAGCCGCGCAAACTGAGATCGTAGAGCAGCAGGGTGAGATTGATCATCAGCACCAGCAGGAACAACAGCCCGACAAGGTGTAGCCACCCAAAGCCAGCATCGGGTGCTGGGGCGGGCTGGAAAGACATGATTCCGCCGCAGACCAGGGCCATGAACAGGGTTGGCAGCATGAGGATGATCTTGGGCCACGAGCGGATGATGAACCGGTCGATCCTGGGGCGGGATGCAACCTCGGTGTCGGCCATGTCGGGCTCCTTCCAAAGCGGGGCCGAAACCTGCCCAGCGGCAGTGGGCACGGTCGACCCCTCATTCGCCCCACAGTGTGCCCATCCCCAGGGATGCCGTCAAGCCCGTGGTGCCCTTGCGGTGCTGGCGGAAGCCACCGGGTTGACTCTGGCGACAGGGCAGGCTTTTCCGGCCGAGGCCGGCGCTGTTGGGGGTGTCCCATGCTCCTCTGCTCTTTGGAGACGGTGGGTATTGTCCGGCGGCGGCCCAGGCGTACCTACCGGTCGGCGTCCGGGCCGGCGGCCCCCCACCGTGACCGGGGCCCGATCGCCGCATCTACCTCCTTGGTATTCTTCAGCTCCAGCTTCAGCACTCCTTCCTGTGCTTCGAGGATGATCCGGGGCTGGCCGGGTTGGGCCCGGAACCGGCCCTTGCTCAACCACTGCCGGTAGGCAAAACCGTTGTGGCGGTACAGGACCGCACCGTCCTCCACGCGCTCGATGGGCGGCTTCTTCTCCGGCGCCCAACTCATCTCGAGGGCCCACGATGTCGGCGTTCCCGGTTCGGTCTGGAGGAGCATTCGTTCCGGCTGGCATCGCACGGTCAAGCGTCCCCCGCCGGTCAGCGGAACACTGATCTCCAGGGCGTCTTCTTCCTGTTCGGTCACCTCCGGCGTGCCGGTCGTCATCGGCAAGGTCTTGCCGTCTGGCGACACCCGGACCGGTCGGGCACCGGCCCGGGCTTCGCGTGTGCTCCAGGTGAAGCCGTCGATGACGGGCAGGGTATCGTAGACGGCGGCGTGGGTGGTGACCCGTTGGTTGAGGTAGCGTTCCGGGTAGTGTTCGTCGAACACATGGATATCGCGGATGCGCAGGCCGTTCTCGTCCCAGAAGAGATTGGTGCGGTAGAACCGGCTGTTATACCAGACGCTACCTCTTTCGCGGCCCTTCATATCATGCAGGGCGGTGACGGCGGTTGCGGGGGTTTGGGGGAAGGTGTTTTTGAACCATTGGCCGGACTGCCCGAGCGTCTCGACGCGGATTTGGCCGGTCTGGGAGAGTTCAGCCAACCTTTTGACCTGGTCGGTGAGGCCCTTTTCCATAGCCGGCCAGCCGAAGGAGTTCTCCTGGCCGGCCTGGGTATAGGCGAAGGCCAGGCAGGGTGTGGACGTCTGCAGGTCGAGGAACCAGCGGACCCACGCGGGCACTCCTCCGCCGCCGGTGCCGCCGGTGTAGACCGGTTCAAGGGTGACCACGCCCTGAGCGGCCTCCCCCAGGCCGTTGTCGTACTGGTCGATCGGGTCGCTGCCCAGCATGCGGAACACCGGCACAGGGATTTGGCGGATGGGGTCTTGAGCGGGCATATAGGCGTTGAGGCGGCTGGGGTAGTAGGCCTGATTCCAGTAGCCGCCCCAAAGCGTGTAGCCGTCCGTGCCGGTCTGATCCTTGCAGATGCAGGCGGCGGTGACTCCGTAGCGGTCGGAGAGGTAGGTCAAGGTATGAGCGTCGATCAGCCAGCAGCCCACGGAGCGAGGCCGGCGTCCAAAAGCATGCACAAACGCGCGCATGTACTCGTCGATGAGCTTTTCGCGCTCAGCGGGCGTGTAGCCGATGGTGAATCCGACATCGGTATGCCAATCCCAGGGGAATCGTCCTCGCCACTTGAGTCCGGCGGCCTCGACCTGGGGTTGGACGATTTCGAGCCAGGCTCCGATTTCATCGTCGCCGGTCAGTTCTTTTTTGAGCAACTGGACGAAGCGGTCTTGAATGAGGGCGTCGTATTGGATGAGGAACGTGGTTGGCAGGCCGTGCGTGTGGGCGAGGTGGATCTGGCGGACGACGGGCTCATAGAGATCGACCGGCTCGCGTGGTTCGACGCCGCGGATGAAGTTGACGATATTGACGATGCGGGGAGCCTTGGGTTGGGCGGCCGCGGTGGTGAGTCCGGCCACCACCGGGATCGAGAAGGCCCAGATCAGCAACCACATGGCGGGTCCTCCATCCAAAGACGCTGCAGGCGTTTGGTCGCGAAGTATAGCCGAAAAAAGCCGTTTTGGCGGAACGAAGCCGATTGAGTGGTCAGCGACCCGCTGTCCGCGGTTAGCCGGAGCGGCGGACGGCGATCTCTTTGGGGGCGAGGCCGCGGCGAGCCCCGGGGTAAGGCTATCAGGATTTCAAAGCGCCAAACGAAGCCAATTGAGCGACCAGCGGTCAGCAGTCGGCTGGAGCGGCAGACGTATTCGGCTGGGTTCCTCCTTCAATAACACGCCGCGTGTTCTGGGAAGTTGGCGGGAAGCGGAACTGGGTGGCTGCGGTGGCTCGGACGATGTTACGTCACCGCTGGGCGTGGTCCTGATTGGGGATGGTTGGGTTCTTTGGGAAGCGGCTGAGATGTCTACGTGGTGAGGCGTCGATCGTTGGGGTGGCAGTTGAGCATCATGATCTTAGTGATAGGGATGACGCCCCCTTCCTGGCTGACCAGATGCTGTCGGGCGTGGGCCAGAAAGGGATTCTTGTGGGAGTCAACGGTCGGGGGGGAGGAGTCAGGTGGACGGCCTCTCTTTCGGTGTCCTTGCAGGCAGAGGTTTCGGTGATGCACCTTGTTCTCTGGGTGGACTTCCCGTAGACTGTGGGGCTTTCATGGGGAGTCACTTTAACAGCCATGGCATGTGACGATTCTCCGGAAGCCTGCTCACGGGACGACGGTCCAGAGTCCGCGGATTCTCCTTCCTTGACGGCGGCCGCCGGTCAGCGTCTCTCCATGAGCCGGATGTCGGTAGCGGCGGCCGGGCTGGGGGCTCTTGGGGTCGTATACGGTGACATTGGCACTTCGCCGCTGTATGCGTTGAGGGAGTGTCTTGGTTCCCGGTACGGGGTGGCGCCGGTTGAGGAGAACGTGCTTGGGCTGCTGTCGCTCATCTTCTGGTCGCTGACGCTGATTGTTGTGGTGAAGTACATCGGGTTCGTGCTCCGAGCGGACCATCGCGGCGAAGGGGGGATCCTATCGCTGATGGCTTTGGCGGTTCCCCCGGACAAGGCGCCGGGGCACAGGTGGTCACGGCGGGGGATCGTGACCGGTTTGGGGCTTTTTGGTGCGGCTCTGCTGCTCGGTGAAGGCATGATCACGCCGGCCATCTCGGTGCTGAGCGCCGTGGAAGGTCTGGAGCTCAGCGCGCCCTCGCTGTCACCGGCGGTTGTTCCGATCACGCTTGTGATTCTGGCTTCTCTGTTTCTTGTGCAGAAGCGGGGCACGGGTTTTGTGGGAGCGTTGTTTGGGCCGGTGATGTTCATTTGGTTCGTGGTCATTGGGGGATTAGGGCTGGTCTGGGTCATTCGGGAGCCGTCGATTCTGGCGGCAGTCAATCCGCTGCGGATGATCGCGTTTTTCCAGCACCATCAGCTGCACGGGTTTCTGGTCTTGGGAGCGGTGGTTTTGTGTGTTACGGGTACGGAGGCCTTGTACGCGGATCTTGGTCACTTTGGGCGTCACCCGATCCGGGCGGCTTGGTTTGTGGTGGTGTTTCCGTGTCTTCTGCTCAACTACTTTGGTCAAGGTGCGGTTGTGATTGCCAAGGGTCAGGCCGCGGCGGTGAACCCGTTCTATCTTCTCGCTCCCGACTCGATGCAGTACCCGCTCATTGCCCTAGCGACCGTTGCCACGGTGATTGCCTCTCAGTCTCTGATCTCGGGCTCGTTCTCGTTGGCGCAGCAGGCGGTGCAGCTCGGGTATTCGCCGCGACTGACGGTGGTGCACACATCGAGCAGGACGAAGGGGCAGATCTACATGCCGGAGGTGAACGGCTGGCTGGCGATTGCCTGTTGCGGGCTTGTGCTCGCGTTCAAGAAGTCCTCGAATTTGGCGGCGGCCTATGGTGTGGTTGTGATCGGCACGATGACCATCACATCGCTGATGCTGTTCGTGGTTGCCTATCGGCGGTGGAACTGGGGGCTGCCCAAGGCTGCCGCTCTGGCGGGTTTGTTTCTCGCGGTCGACCTGACCTTTCTCACCTCGAACCTGTCGAAGCTGTGGGAGGGCGCCTGGCTGCCGCTGGTCACCGGGCTCGTGTTATTCACACTGATGACCACCTGGAAGCGTGGCCGAGGCATCCTGGCGGCGTCGATTGGCAGGGCCACGCTGCCGCTGCAGGCCTTTCTCGAACCGCTGGAGCGAGGCCAGAAGCCGCTCCGTGCACCGGGCACGGCGGTTTTCATGACCTCCAATCCCGAAGGTACGCCGCTGGTGCTGATGCATCACTACAAGCACAACAAGATGCTCCACGATCAGGTCATTCTGCTCTCCGTTTCCACCCTGGAGGTGCCGAGTGTGGCCACGGAACAGCGGGTCCGGGTGGTGGATCATGGTCACGGTTTTTTTTCGGTGCGCGCCTTCTACGGTTACATGGAAACGCCGAGGGTGCGTGACGTTTTTCACTGGTGCAGGTCCGAGGGCCTCAAGGTTGATCCCCGGCGAGCGAGTTTTTACCTTGGGCGGGAGTCGCTGATCACGACCACCAAGCCGGGCATGTCGCGATGGCGGAAAGCGGTTTTCGCGGTGATGTCGCGGAACGCGATTTCGGCGGTGGCGTACTTTGACATTCCGCCCGACCGGGTAGTTGAGCTGGGCACGCAGATCGAGTTATGACGCGTTGTTGGCAGCGTGGCGGGGTTTCTCTGCGGGTTGGAGTCGGGGTGTGCCTGGGTGGCGGGCGGACGGTTTGCGTCCCTGGGGTGTCGAGGGTGCCTTTGGCGGACTGGTCCTTGGATGAGTTCTATCGGGTTGTGGTCTACTCCTGCGGCTCCCGGCGATTGCTGACCCGCGAGCCTGGCTTGATCTTGTGGTCGGGGGCGGACGCCTTTGGCGGCGTGGGTGTCGGCTTGAACAGTTGATCGAGGATGTTCCGTGCCCGGCTACCGACGGGCGAGCGCTGGATTCGGATCTCGTTGGCCTGATTGGTGGAGCGTTGAATGGTCGGCGGGGTGGAGTGCGTGGTCTGGCGCGGGGGCTGGGGTGAGCGGGTGGTCTGGCGCGGGGGCTGGCCGGATCGTTCCAGTAGTCCGGTTTCTCGGCGTCCGGCGGTCTGGTCCAGCGGGACACCCACTGCCCCCTTCCACAGGTCCTGGGGGCGGCGCGTTTCGGAGTTTCTTCTTTCCTCTATGTACTTCCTCAGTTGGGTCGCTGTCTGGCGGGCGGCATCGATCCGTTCGTTGGGCAGAGACTGGAAGCGGAAGGGTGCATCGGGGCGGTTCACGACCTGAGTGAGGGCTTGCGCCATGCCGACATGTCTGGCTTTTTCCGGGCTGACGTCGTCGCGTCCGGTCATCCGCTGGAGGTCGGAATAGGTGCGCGGCGGTCGGGCTTCCGGATGGTCGCGCCGAAAGCGGTACTCGTCGTGCAACTCCCGGGTAAACTTGTCGTGGTCGGCCTTATGCATGGCCAAGTGATGGGCGAAGATCGGATCATAGCCGTAGCGGCTGTTGTGGTAGGAGACCACCGGGTAGATGCCGGACCTGAAGTAGGAGCGGTCGTAGTAATCGCCGAAGTAGTAGTGGTCGTAATGGGGACGAGCGAAGATCTTGCCAACCAGGACGGTCACGTTGACGACCACGTCGGGGGTATAGACGAATGCGGGGCGGGTGAGTTGCTGCGGCGGCAGGTAGACGGGGGCAAACAGGACGCCGCGTTGGGGCATGACGTAGTCCCAGTAGCCGTTGACGAAGACATAGCCGCGGGGCGTCCAGACATAGCGATCGGGCACCCACACCCACTCTTCCCGGGGGGCGATCCAGTAGCCAGGGCGCCACACATAGCCGGATGAGGACCACACCCAGACGCCCGGGACCCAGATGAAGTTGGGTTTCGGTGGAAGGCCGGTTGCGGCCGGGTCGAGCGACTCGGGTGGGGTAGGCAGGTATTGGAGCACCTCGGTTTGTCTGCTTCGCCAGCAGCCAGGGACCCACTGATAACGGCTCTGGGTTTCGCACCAGTATCCGGGGACGAACTCTCTACCGGGGGGGATATTCCGCCAGATGCCGCTAATCCAGACGAAGTCGTTGCGGTCGTCGTCCCAAGCCCAGTACCCGGGAATCCAGCGGATGTCGTCGCCTCGAGGGCAATGGGGAGGGGGGACCTCGTTGATCAATGCCGGGGGGCGTCTGAGGACAACCAAGCCGGGTTTAGGGTCGAACACCACAGGTTCGGCAAACGCTTCGTGGATTGGACCGCGGTTATCCACGACCCAGGAAGGTAGCGAGGGGGCCGCCGGTCCACCGATATTGACGTTGATCTGGAAAAGGGTTTCCCGGTCGCGGTGATTTCGGTCGCGATCATGATCATCCTGGTCCGCCAAGAGGTTTTGGGTGGTTCCCAGCAGCGTAGAGAGCGCAAGCAGACCACTGCATGCCCATCGAATACGGCCGCCGCAGAACGGGTGTATTGCTCTCATGTCATCCTCTCAGGCCCGGCGCTTACCGGACTGGTTCGTCTGACCCGCCTGGTCGTATCGTCTGCCTCGCCGGGGCTCCTGGCTCTCAAAGCAAGGCGCTGGCGGTGAATGCCCGGCGGAATCGGCTCTTATTATGTTACCACACGGGAATCCTGGCGGAAAGCGACTGCCGGGGCGACTCAGGTCATCCGCGGTGGCCTCCTGGGTGATTTGGCGGAGGGTTTCTCCGGGCTTGCTCGGACTGCGGTTGGCGGGGGGCGGCGCAGGGATGATCGGCCGCGGGGGAGGTCGACGGTCTCCGATCAGCTTTTGCCGATTGGCTGGATCAGGTCCTCGTGGCGTTCCTTTGCGAACAGCAGATCGCGGGCGAGTATGCGTTGCAGTTGACTGACGGTGGCGGTTGCAGGATCGAGATGATGAGCGCGAAGGCACTCGTCGGTCAGGTCAAGATCAGGGGTGAGCCGATTCCATTGGGGATGGAGTTGCTCGAGCAGCAGGTGGACCACGGTGGGCCAGGTGCCTGGATCCCTGTAGGTTGCCATGTTCGCCTCCTTCTCTCTCGCGTGCGGTCGGGGAGTGTGACCGCATGGGCGGGACGGCACGAACGCCCGAGGCCGCGTGTGGGGCCTGGGCTGGGGTAACTGACCCATGGAGTGTACCTGATGCTCTTGGGGCCCGCAAGGTGCCAGATTGTTGCCGGCGCGCTGCGAGCCAACGTGGGGGGCCATGTGACGGAAAGCCGCCAACTGTTTGAGGGCAGATCGCCACGAGGAAGGCGTTGGCTTGGGGTCGGTTTCTGTTATGCGGCGGGTGGTGGCCGTTCTGAAGGTATCTTGGGTGTGCTTCGTGACTGAACGTCCGTTTGGGGTGGAGTTCAGGTTGGCGCGGTTCGCTTCTGGGGTGTGGTGATTGGTTTCCGGGCGGGTGGGATGTTGTCCTCGGGGTGGGGTATGAAGGAGACACGGGCGTGAGGCTGGGTGCTTCACGCTCGTGCAGTGATGGTGCCCTTGCTTGCGTGTGGTCAGACGTGCCCGTTGGATGGGCGGGTCAGACCATGGGCAGTTGGAAGCCCTTGCGGTATTCGCGGGCCAGGTACTTATTGGCCTCCCGGTCCGGGATTCTCAGTTCGCGATCGGTGAAGCAGAGCTCGCGGGTGCCGTCCCAGTAGATTCGCCGGCCGACGCGGAGGGAGACGTTGGCCAGGTGGCAGGCGGCGACCGAGTGGTAGTGTGATTCGAGGTTAGCGATTGGCGGCTTGCGGTCGCGCACGCATGCAAGGAAGTCCTCGACATGCTTCTGGTGAGCGGCCTGGTCGGCGCCGGGGAAGTTGCGGTTTTTTTGTTCCTTGGTCATGTTGCCGAGGCGCCACTCGGACTGGTTGGGACCGATCCGGCCCTGCTTCTTGGCGCCGTCCCAGAATTTCCAATCCCACTTATCCGGATCAGTGATGTAGTCATTGCGCGTGAGGTGGATCATGCCGTTGGTGCCGTGGAAGTCCATGCCGTAGCCGCCGACATCCCACGGTTTGCCGCTGACTTTGCGCATGGTGTAGGTTTGGATGAAGCCCTGCTTGCTGGTTGGAGCGTTTTGGGGAGCGGGGAATTCATAGACCGCCTGCATCATGTCGGGAGTGGTTCGATCGTCTTCGATGATGAAGTGTCCGCCGACGCAGGATACGGAGATGGGGGACACCGCGCCCATGGTCCACATGATGATGTCCTGGAGATGGACGTTCCAGTCGCCGACCATACCGCACCCGTAGTCGAAGTACCAGCGCCAGGTGTTGTGGAACCGCCGCCTGTTGAATGGCAGGACCTTGGCCGGGCCGAGCCACATGTCGTAGTCCACACCGGGTGGCACGGGTCCGTCGGGATCGTTCCCCATGTTGGCGAAGACCTCGTTGCCGTAGGTGTAGGTATTGGTCATGCTGATTGTGCCGAGCTTGCCGGCGCGGATGAACTCGCGGGCCTCCTGGATGTGGGGTATCTCGCGCTGGTGGGTACCAACCTGGACGATGGCCCCGTATCTTTTGGCGGCATTGACCATCAATCGACCTTCGTGGATGTTGTGGCAGCAGGGCTTTTCGCAGTAGACATCCTTGCCGCTGGCGACGGCGAGCATCATGGGGGCGGCGTGCCAGTGATCGGGTGTGGCGACGATCACCAAGTCGATGTCCTTGCGAGTGACGATCTGGCGATAGTCCTTGATGAGTTCGGGCTTCTGGTTGAGTTTTTTGGCGACATCCTCGGCGGCGCCGGCGAGCTGTTTGTCATCCACGTCGCAGAGAGCGACGACATTGCACTGCTTGGAGTCCATGAAGTTGCCGAGTTTGTAGCGACCCATGCCGCCGCAGCCGACCAGGGTGATGTTGAATTTCTCATTGGGGCTGACGGTTCGGCGGCTGATTTTGGCTGCCGGGGCGGGTGCGAATGTCATTCCGGTGCCGGCGGTGCCGCAACCGCCGAGTGCGGCGGTCACGGCCGCCGCTCCAGCTGCCATCGTGCCGTTCTCGAGGAGCTGTCTGCGAGTCACAGGGTTCTTCATGAGAGTCTCTCCAAATCAACAGGTACTACGGTCCGCACTCTTCCCGCCGGTGGAGCCCACGCGGTCGTGCAGGATCTGGAAGCGTAACCGCAAGTCTGCTGGCGGACAAGTGATTCGAGGGCCGTACCGGAGCGGGAGGTGGGGCACGTCGCGTGGAGGCCGATAGCGGGGTGCGGGCGATCCGGGCGCCCTACCGCATGGGCTGGGTCGTTGGGTGTTTGCCGGGTGGTGGATAGTCCTTAGCCGCGTCGTCCAGGACCAGGATCCAGTCCAGGCCTTCACCCGGATCAGGTGGGACGAACCGTTGTTGGCCGGTGTTGTGGAACTCGCCGATGGTGGTTGTGTGTCCGTCGCGTGGATTGAACCACCAGGCCTTGACCTTTGCGCCCTTGATGACTTCCATACGAACCGAGAAGGCCCGTCCGATCGGCGTGTACACCATGGCGTAGGTACCTTCCTGGTCCCGGGTGGCCACGAAACGGTACCGCCCGGCTCCGGGTACGGCCGTCGGCACGCGGTCGGTCACGATGATCGAATCGTCTGGCACGCGGGTGAGGATTGGACGCGACTCGATCAGCCGCCTCCCGTACTGCATCTGCCCAGCTCCGGGCTGATTGATGGCTTCGGGCCACGGCATCAGCGGGTTGTTGATCGGTCTGCGGTCGGGCTGCCACATCTGCCAGACGGAGTGATGGCCGTAGGTGTGCCCGCATGCCCCGCTGAACAGGTCCCAGTAGAGGGGGCGGCGGACGTCGGCCGCGGTGGAATGTCCCAGCTTATCCGCGTTGAATGAAACGGGGTGATCCTCGTAGATTGGCTCGCCGTCGAGGACTGGCTTAGCGGGCTTGCGAGCGTAATCGGCTCCAGTCTGGTCGTACCGGCCGGTGTACTCGGCCTGGTGACCGTTCTGGCGCATGTTGAAGTCAAGCCATTTGGCATCATGAAACCACTGGGAGGATCCGGCTCCGCCGGGTGGGTGGAGCGTGATCAGGTGAGCTCCGCCGTCGCCTTTGCGCAGTCCCTGGGCCATGGCCGCGATGATGGCACGTTGTTCATCGTTGTCGACGGGCCGATCGCCACCGAGGATCCAGATCAGCCCTTTTTCGCTGTACCGTCGCCCCAGCCATTGGCCATAGGCGGCCGCGTTGGCGGTGGTGAACAGTGGTTTGTCGTTGTGGACCTTGTCGTGCCAGTAGCGGCCCCAGGTGGGCAGGAAACCGATGTACAGTCCCAGCGAGTTCGCCTTGTCGACGATGTAGTCCACATGATCCCAATAGTCGTTATGTGGGCCGTCCTTGATTGCCGGCCGGGCGGGATCCAGATCGATCATGGGGAGGTGGCCATACGTGTTGGGCACCGTGTGTCCGTTGACCTCGGCGAAGGCAACCGCCTGGATGACCGTGAAGGCTTTTTGCGCCCGGTTGGCCAGATACTGGTCGGCGTCCTCGCGGTTGAGGCGATGGAACATCTCCCAGGCGGTATCGCCCAGATAGAAGAACGGCGAGCCGTCCTCCAGGACCAGGAAGTGCTTATTCTGGCTGACCTTGAGTTTTGGCAGCTTGTCGGCCGCGGCCCCAAGCGAGTTCAGCGTCAAGGTCAGCGTGACCACGAGCAACAGGCCTATTCGCATGTTGGATTCCTCTCAAGCGGAGACCGGGCGCGATGGAGCGTCGGTCGCTTTGTCATCGGACACCTTCTGTTGCTGGTTTGGGCCAGCGTTCAAAGACGGACGCTTGAGCGCCTTGTGTGCGTCGAATGTCGGTGTGTGCCGCCGGAGTGGGGAGGCGTCGGGAATCTGATTCTTGCCCGACCTGGTATCGCCTCGTGATTTGGACTCCTGACGGGCGCCCGAGTCCGCGCCGTCTGGAGTCTGGGCCCGACGGCCACACCTGTGTCGAGTGCAGTTTAAAGTTGGCCAAGGTGGACGTCAATCGGGCCGAACGACGGGCGTTACTGCGATCTGGGTCATGCCACCCTACGAGGGCTGTGGTGGCGGCGACAGCGGCCATGGTGTACGACGTGTTTGAGCGGAGTTCTGCTTTGCGACAAGGAGTGGAGGTGGTATGCTATAGTCTTGTTTCGGCGTGGCAGGGACGAGAAGCTCACGTCCTGTGTAAATGACACGGCGATCGGGAGTCCCTGGCCCATGAGATGCGCGAGTGGCGGAATTGGCAGACGCGCAGGATTTAGGTTCCTGTACCGCAAGGTGTGGGGGTTCGATTCCCCCCTCGCGCAGTGCCCTTGGGTCGTGAGAGTTGCGAACCGCAGCGGATGCTGCCGGTCGGCGGGCGCCAGAGCGTCTCTGATCCCAGAGCCGTGCGGAGTAACGTTGGGGGATCCCAGGGATTGAGTGATGGGCGTGTCGGCGAGCGACGGTTGCGAGGGGGAGGCGGGTGTGGCCCTTGTCGTGGACGCGGGGCAGTGGCGATCCCCAAGGACCGTGGGGGCCGCCAGGCAGAGAGCGATCAGCACTCCTCTTCGACCTTCAGTTTCAACAGGGCAGCCAGGTCGTGGATCGCGTTGAGCCGGTCGCCGTATACGATGACGCGGTGCAGGCCGCCGCGGTAGTTGTGGAGCATCTTCCGCGCGTCCGCCACTTTGGTCGTGATCTTGGTGCGGCAGCCACGATCCACGTCGGGATTGTCAGTGATCGAGCCCGTCGAGACGAGGAGGGTGTCAAGCCCGGTGAGCTTTGCGCAGGTGATGGGTTGTCCGACGCGCATCCTGACCTGGAGCGAGACTCCCTTGTTGTCCTCGAGGTGGCTCCGAATGATGTACGGGCATCGCTCGCCGTCGGGGCCGTCCATTCTGGTGGCCGAGACGCAATGGGCATGGATGACCGCGTTCCTCGCGGTGTCGATGACGGGGTCGCTGACGAAGCCAGGGACACCGAAGGCGTACTGCAGCAGAAGCTGCGTCAGGGTGGAGCTCATGTCCCCTTCGCACACCCCTGTGAGTCCCATGTCGTTGAGGCGGCAGTAGGCCAGGCAGGGGTAGGCAGGGAGGACTTTGCGGGCAAAGAGACCGAGGCAATCGATCGTGACGGCTTGCGCGGACTCTTCCTGCATCAGTTTTCGGATGGCCAGGAAGAGGCAGCTGGAATCGCGGATGTCGGACTCTGAGGGTTCGACCACCTTTTCCGCATGGCGAATCCAGTCTTGGGCATCTGCGTTGGCCGCGTCTTCGGGCACGGCCCGGTAGGCGGCGTTGAGCCGGTCGGGGGTGATCGAGACGGCGGTTGTCCCGAAGCGCTCTCGGATCGCATTTGAGGACTCGGTCGCGAGCGGTCCTCCGCCGATGAAGAGGATGCGTGAATCGCGGAGTCGCCGAACGGCATCGAGCATTCGGCAGGCGGTGGTGATCTCGGCGAAGTCACTGGTGGCGAACACGGTGACCCTGCGACCGGTGGACCGCAGGGCGGCCACGGAGGACCAGTCGTGTCCGCTGAAAGGTTGTGAGAACAGGACGACCGGAAGATCCATGGCCGCCAGCTTAGCGAGTGGCTGTCCGACGCCCGAGGTGATATTGAAGACCAGCAGGCCGTCCGGGTTGCCGAGTGCCTTGGCTGATGAAGGTACGTCGTTGGCCACACGGTACAAGTCTGCCCCTTCGGTGCGAATTCCGGGCAGGCCATGGAGGGCCTTGGCGACCTCGGCCTCGCAGCGGCGGACCTCGGCCTGCACATCCAGATCGGGTTTAGGCCAGGTTGGAATGGGTTTGGCGAGGTAGACGGTCCGGATTCGGGTCAGGGGATTGAAGCCGGCTGGCCGGCTCGCGGGCGGTTCGGCGGACCGGGTGGTCTGGGCTATTGCACTTGCTCCCACCGCGCCAGCAGCGGAGAGCAGTTGCCGTCTGGTCAGATCACAGCACATGGTGTACCTCCCATTCAGCGCGATTCCTGATCTGGATGGCGATGTCGCGTTTCCGGAGTCGCGTTGCCTGGCGTTTCTGCCCGGCAAGGCGGCGCCATTATACTATACCGCGTCTTGTCGGCCTGCCTACCCCTCGGGATTTGCCCTTTGCCGGCTTGGTTCCGCCCGGATTCTGACTGGTCAGGCTTGTTGACGCTGGCCGGTCTCCTGGTTAGGACTGGACGGGCGTGCCCGGAAGAGGTAGAGGCGGGGCTGTCCCGTGGGAAGCCGGCATCGCGGGGGTCCTGCTGCTTGAGGAGGGCTTGAAGATGGACACGTCGAAGATGACAGTTCGTTCTCGGCCGCTCTGTTTACTCGCCGCGATTGCCGTGGTGACCGGGGAGGTCGTGCTGCTCGGCGGAGGACCTTGTTGGGCGGATGGGGTGGCCGCGAGCGCGCCGCAATCGCTCCCCCCGATGCTCAGGATCCGATGGCGACTGGGGCAGGATTATCCCATGGGGATTCAGGATGCGGCGGTGGGGATCATTCACGGCAAGATCGTTGCCGCGGGCGGGTTCACCAGGCATCCGGCGGACGTCGTCAAGCACCATCCTGATGCTCTCGGTGGGCGGCCGAGTGGTTTCACCAAGCTGGCGTTTGTTTTCGATCCCCGGCACGAGTCTGGCGGCTGGAAGCGTATCGCCGACATGCCGGGCCCTCCTCGACAGGGGGCGGCGGTCGCGGTCGTGGACGACATGCTGTACGCGATGGGCGGGATCAACTACACCGAGCCATTGACCTATCGCGACACCTACCGATTACAGGAGAAAGCGGGGAGGTGGGTGTGGGAAGAGCTGCGGTCCTGCCAGCTTCCGTGGCCGATCTATGGAGCGGCGGCGAGCACGGCGGTGGTCGGCAAGAGAATCTAC
The DNA here is from genome assembly GCA_018003015.1 of Phycisphaerae bacterium. Classification (NCBI taxonomy): domain Bacteria; kingdom Pseudomonadati; phylum Planctomycetota; class Phycisphaerae; species Phycisphaerae bacterium. Next base: position 109,948 of record JAGNEZ010000012.1, read on the forward strand.
CTGACCGCGGTGGCCGACTACTTCCGGGGGCCTGATGCTGATGGGTCCGATTTCCGAATGAACCGTGCCCTGGTCCGGGCGTAGCGGAAGGTGACGCTCTGTGGTCTGGCCAATGCGGAGGGGTCGCCCGTACAATGCTCAGTCATGAATCAGAAACGCTGGATGTGGATCGGCTGGCTTTGTGCCCCTACTCTTTTGTTCGGGCAGTCGCGGCCGGTGGCGTCGCCTGGCCCCGGCAGTCGCCCGGCCGCCCAGGTCGCGACGACGTATCGGAACCCGATCATCGACCGTCTCGGGCCTGCCGATCCGATGGTCATTCTCCACCAAGGCACCTACTACCTGTATCCCACGCTGGACGGCAGGGGCTACGACGTGTTCACGTCCAAGGACTTGGTGCACTGGGAGAGGAAGCCCAAATGCTACACTGATTCGCGCCGCGGCGCGTGGGCTCCGGATGTTTTCCATCACAAGCGGGGTGATGGCAAGTTCTATCTCTACTACACCGTTGACAAGCCGGGCGGCAGCAAGCTGATCGGCGTGGCGGTTGCCGATCATCCGCTCGGGCCGTTCGTTGACCGGGGCACACTCCTGGAAGACGCCATTGACGCTCATCTGTTCCAGGACGACGACGGTGCCATGTACCTCTATTTTGTCAACATTGCCGACGGTTCCAACAAGATTGGTGTGCAGCGAATGGCGGACCCGCTCACCAAGAAAGGGGAGCCGACGATCGTGATCCGGCCGGTGGACGAATGGGAGAGGCATGGGGCGCCGATCGCGGAGGGCCCCTGGATGCTAAAGCACAAGGGTCTCTACTACCTGATGTACTCGGGCAGCGGCGCGGATCGCCCGGACTACGCGATTGGCTACGCCACCGCTCGATCGCCGGCCGGACCGTTCATCAAGTACCGCGGCAACCCCATCGCCAAGCGAGGGAACGGCGTATTCGGTCCCGGCCATCACTGTGTCGTCACCGCCCCTGACGGCAGGTTATGGATGGTCTATCACCAACAGAACAGTGAGAAGATCGGTTGGGCTCGTTTTCTGGCGATCGACCCGTTGTGGTTCGACGAAGAGGGAGTGATTCACGTGCGAACCACGCGTGGTACAGATCAGCCAGGACCGCCACGATTACCGGACTGAGGGTCGCCGGTGAAAGGCTCTTTGGCGCAGAGCATACGGCATCGCAGCGCCCAGCAGGATGAGGGATGTCGGTTCAGGCACGATGGCGTCGATCTTGCTGCGGAAGGTCGTGTAGTCACCCGGGGAGTAACCCGCTCGGTGGTCGAGGATTTCCCACTGCCTGTTGCCCGATCCGGCCACGCCGTCGATCAGCACGAACATGGGGACGCCACCGAGGGTGTAGTGCGCGTAGACGGTTCGGGCCCCGTCGTCGAGGGCCAAGTCGAGGTCATATTGCTGAATCAGGGCGGAAGTTTGTGCCCGATTGGATGGTTCGACGCTGATGGACAGGAACTGGACGGGGATCCCGGCGGGGTTTCCATTTCGGGCTTCGTAGTAGTCCTGAATCTGGGTTTCCAGTTCGGGCAACGAGGCTCGGCAATGCGGACACCAATAGACGAAGAAGTCCAGGAGTACGATCTGTCCGGCGAAGTCGTACAGGCGAACGGGGGAACGGCTGGTCCACTCGGGCAGGGTAAAATCCGGGGCGATCTGCCCTACCCGGCCGGCGGCCATGACCGGAGTAACGCAGGGGGCAATCAGAACAAGGGCGAGAAAAGCAAGACCGAGGCGCGGCTTGGATGTCATGACTTCTGGTCCCTCCTTCCGGACGAGGCTCAGCCGTTTTCTTCCTGCTTCATGGGTGGACGGCGTGTCACCATTGTACAGCGCCGCGGCCAAGCTGCCGCCGACAATTCTGGGGCTGCGGATCACCTTGAGTCTCTGCGGTCTGCCGAGGAGAGGCCTCCTTTGACTCCGGCGTTTTCCATGGTGCGGACGAGTGGTCTGACCTTTCTCTTCTCTGGCGGCGGGATTGGCCGAGGTGACCTCGTGACGATGACGCCTGGGGTGATCGTTTCGCACTCAGTTGCGCGGAGCCTGTCCGCGCGAGTTTGTCCCGCTTTCGGCCCTGACGGCATCTTTTGAAGCTGCAAGTCCTGTATTTCTTGTGGGTTGGGGGACAGCGGGTGATGGGACTTGAACCCACGACATTCACGTTGGCAACGTGACGCTCTACCACTGAGCTACACCCGCACGCGTAAGCTCTTCCATGGAACTATACCCGACGGGGCGTAGGATTCAACCCCCGGGTGACGATGATTCTGCGATTGAGGCGAGGCCGGGCTTTTCGAGGGGGTGGGCCCAATTGGGGAGAGCGAAGCCGGGGGCGGACGTGGGTGGCTGGTGCGGCTGAGCCGGAGGCTCGAGGTGGACTCGTGGCCAGCCGCTGGTTATGTAAACTATTGTCAGGAAGAAGGTTAGGGATAAGCGTGCTGCCGGCCGGAGGGTACAGGTCCGCGAGGGCTGAAGGGGCCCTGTGGCGGATGTGCATTCTTGCGCCGACTTCGGTACACTAGTGAGTTTGGTTCGGCCAACCTGGGACGGGCTGGTTGGCGATAGACTGTTCGAAAACCTTGAAGGAGACCGACTCAATGGCACTGGTACCGATGCGAGTCCTGCTGGATCATGCGGCCGAGAACAACTATGGGGTGGCCGCGTTCAACGTGAACAACATGGAGCAGATTCAGGCGATTATGGCTGCCGCCCAGGAGACGAACTCGCCGGTGATTGTGCAGGCTTCACGGGGAGCCCGGAGTTACACCAATGACGCCTATCTCCGGCACCTCATGCTGGCGGCGGCGGAATTGCATCCGCAACTTCCGATTGCGATGCACCAGGATCACGGGAACTCGCCGGAAACGTGCCAGAGTGCGATTGACCAGGGTTTCACCTCGGTCATGATGGATGGCTCGCTGTCGGTGGACGGCAAGACCCCTTCCACCTTCGAATACAACGTGGAGGTGACGAAGAAAGTGGTGGACATGGCTCATGCCAAGGGTGTGACCGTGGAAGGCGAACTCGGCTGCCTGGGGGGGATTGAGGACGGCCACGGGGCCGGCATGACCGGTGCTGAGGCTCTCAAGCACCTGACGGACCCGGATCAGGCCGCGGAGTTTGTGGCCAAGACTGGTGTTGACGCTCTGGCGGTGGCCATTGGCACCAGTCATGGGGCGTACAAGTTCACCCGCAAGCCGACTGGCGACGTCCTGGTGATGACGGTCATCGAGAAGATCCACCAGAAGCTGCCCAACACCCATCTGGTCATGCATGGTTCGTCGAGCGTACCGCAGGAACTTCTGCAGATTATTCGCGAGTATGGCGGGGAGATGAAGGAGACCTATGGGGTCCCGGTGGAGGAGATACAGCGGGGCATCAAGCATGGGGTTCGCAAGATCAATGTCGACACGGATAACCGTCTGGCGATGACTGGAGCCATCCGGAAGGTTTTCGCGACCAAGAAGGGCGAGTTTGACCCACGGCATTACCTGGGCCCGGCCCGGGACGCCATGAAGCAGGTGTGCATCGACCGCATGGTCGCCTTCGGGCAGGCGGGTCAGGCCGGGAAAATCAAGCCGAAAACGTGTAAGGAGATGGTCGCCTTTTACACGAAGGGCAAATAGGCCGATAGAATAGACTGGGCTTTCGGTTGGCGCGCCGATGCTCTGTTCCTTTCCCCCCGTTCGTTGCGGTTGATGGGAGAGGGAGTGCTTGCTCATTGGCTAAGGAGTCCACCGATGCAATGCAAGGTGCAGTATGGTTTCTTTGCGGTTGCGGCAGTTCTGGTCCTGGGCCTCGCGGCAGGTTTATGCGGCTGTGTGCCCCCGCAGAATCCGCCGCCGACCAACAATTCGCCGACCGCCAACGCCGGGCCGGATCAGAATGTTCTGCCCAGTGCGGCGGTGACTTTGACCGGGGCGGCCAGTACCGACCCTGACGGTGACGCCTTGACTTACGCCTGGACCCAGGTGCTTGGGACAACTGTCACCCTGACCGGCGCGACCACGGTCAGCCCGACGTTCACCGCCCCCGCCTCCAACGCCACGCTGGTTTTCCAGCTGGTCGTCAATGACGGTCAAGGTGGAACCAGCACAGACCTGGTTACGGTGCTGGTGGTTGAAGGGGGTGGCACGTCACCGGTGACGCCCACGCTGTTTGTGACCAGCGCGGCCGGTCCCAACGTGGTCGGATTCGCCTACCCGTGGACGGTATCCGGTAACGCGGTGCCCAATACGGTGCTCACTGGCGCCAGCACCAAGCTGGTACTGCCCTGGGCCGCGGTGGCCATTTCGAACGGCACGCTGCTGGTGAGCAACATTGATGGAACGGACGATGACAGTCCCTCGATCACGGGCTACGTGAACGCGGCGTCAGCGACTGGCAACCTGGCTCCCAGTCTGGAGGTCACTGGAGTGGCGACTTCGCTCGTCTCGCCCAGGTCGATGGCCTATCATGCGGCCAGCGACACGCTGCTGGTCGCTGACGTCGGCGTTCCTTCGATTCTGGTGTACGCCGGCGTCTCCCAGGCCGCATTCAACGGTAACGTGCCTCCGACGCGGATCATCACCAGTGGGGACCTTTCCGGTCCTCAAGGCATCTATCTTGCCGGCAATGGAGATCTCTACGTCGCCAATAACGGCAACAACAGCATCGCGGTCTTTGCTAGCGCCCACGCGGCCAACGGCACGGTGGCGGCCACCCGTCTCATCACCTCGACGGATCTGGCCGCCGCAGGTTCGCTGCAGGCCGTTTGCGTGGACCAGGGCGACCATTTGTTTGCCGCGGATTCCAGTGGCAAGGTGTTCATGTTTAACAGTGCCTCGGCGTTGACCGGAGCGGTTACGCCGGCGGCGACGATCCAGGTTCAGACCGCCATCGCAACCAGTCTCACGGCCATAGCAGTCGACTCAGGTGGTCACGGGTATGTCCTGGACGGCGGGGCTAACAGCGCGGTGTATGTCTTCGACAGCATTGCGACGCGATCGGGGACCATGCCGCCCGACCGGACCATTACCGGAAACGCCACTCAGCTTGTGCTCCCGCAGCGTCTGTTCTTCTGGGAGTAGGCAAAGGCCGCTGCCGGGCGGAAGCGGATTGCCGGCTGAGGTTTCGCGCCGGCGGTAGTGCTGCAGACCCGACGTGCAGGCGGTTCGTCATCGGACTTGGTGGCGAACCGCCTGCTGTTGTTGCGGGTCAGCGGTGTTTGTGGCCAACTCTTCGATGACATGATGCGTCACCGGTTCCTGACGATAGGAGGCGCGGGGCCTATCGCTCAGGGGCTCACGGTCACGCTTACGCTGGCCGAGGCCTGGTTGCCGGCGAGATCGCAGACCTGAACGGTGATGCGGTGGGTGCCAGGCGTCATTCCAGCCGACGGCGGGCTGAGGTTGTATGCCACGGTGGATTCCGTGCTGGGAGGCAGGGTGAGATGGGCGATGATGTGATCATCGACGAGGATATCGGCGGTTCCGACGCTGCGGTCGTCCATGGCCCGGGCCAAGATTGTGGTCAGGCCTCGCAGCGTTGCTCCCTGGACCGGGCTACTGATCGTGACTGTTGGGGGCACGACATCGGCACTGGTCGCGAAGACGAGGCTGATCTCGTGCTCGGCGGTATTGCCGGACACATCGGCAGCCACGGCCTTGAGCCGGTGAGCGCCGGCGGCGTATGCCGAGGTATCGAGGTAAAACTTGTAGGGCGGCGACAGATCGACCGCCATGACGACATCATCCACCAGGAGCGACAGATCGGCGACCATGTCTGTGTCGCTTGCGGAGACCTCGACGGTCACTCCGCCGGTCACGCGAAGGGCTGATGAGGGTGATGTGATCTGCACGCTGGGCGGCGTTTGGTCGCTCTGTTCGACGACTTGCTGAGCGAGTTCGAGTGCTGCCTGGGCATCGACTCGTCCGGCGCCATAGCGATCATCCCAGCCAGGGGAGCCGAGATCGACGGCGGTTGCGATCAAGATGGCCTGGACGGTGGAAGGCGTCAATGTGGGCCGGACCGACCAGATCAGGGCCGCGATCCCCGACACGATTGGTGCGGAGAACGAGGTGCCGGTGAAGGTGCCGTAGGTGCTGCCCAGGCTGGTGGTCAGGATGTCGACCCCCGGCGCCGCCAAGTTCACGAAGCTGCCGGTTGTGGAGAAGGATGCCAGTTCGTCTCGCTTGTTGGTGGCTCCGATGAAGAGGGCATCCTGTCCGGAAGATGCGGAGCCGGTTACGGTGCGACCGCTGTTGCCTGCGGCTATGACCACCAGGGTACCTGCGAGCCGGGCCTGCCTGGCCTGACGAAGCACGATGGGATCGTCGTGGAGCGTATCGAAGGAGATGTTGATGACCCTGGCGTGTTGCTGGACGGCCAGGTTGATGCCGGCGGCCAGTGCCCAGCTCGTGGTCTGGCCCCTGTCGTTGGTGACCTTGATGGGCAGGATGGGGTTCTGCCAGGCGAGGGAGCTGATTCCCTCGGAGCTGTCGGATGCGGCGCCGATGATGCCTGCCACGGCGGTTCCGTGGCCTGTGGTGTCTTCCCAGCCGCTGCCGTCGTAGGTGTTTGCGCCCCCGGTGAGCTTCGAGGCCAAGTCGGGATGGCTGGTCTGCACGCCGCTATCGAGGATGGCGGCGATGATGTTCGGATTGCCGGTGGTGACCTCCCAGGCGCCGGCCGCGCGCACGGCGGGGAGGAACCACTGCTCACCCACCAGTGGATCACCCGGGAGGGGTTGGGTTTCATGGTAGTGGTTGTCGACCACCTCTTCGACGAGTGGTGAGCTGCCGAGTGTCGACTCGACCTGGCTACGTCGATCCGCTGTGAACTGGAGGAGGTAGGCCGATAGTCCCGCCAACTGACCCTGCACTTCGGCGCCGGAGTCGGCGACGAGTTGATTCAGCCGTGATTCGGTGGTTCCGGGCTTGGTGACGACGATGACCTGATCCTGAACCACGGTTGGGTCGGCCCCACCAGGGGCCGCAGGGGTGCAGCTCTGGGCCATAAGGAGGGGTGCCAGGATGGCCGTCGACGCGGCTCGGCGTGCGGCCCTGCTCAGCAGTGTCGTCCTGGAAAACGCACCCCATCTGGCGGCTCGCAGCCTGGTCCGATAACCGCACATCGTCGGGATCTCCCTTGGTGGGTATTGGAAAGGTGCCGACCACAGCTTCATGCCAGGGCATCGGTTGCCTGATGGATTGGCTTGAGGTGACGCGGCTCGGGTCGGGGAGGAAGTCGCGGGGGGTGGACGAGCGAGGCGCAGTCCGCTGGTGGGAGGGATCCGCTTTCAGGAGTGGCCGAAAGCCCTTCTTGGGGCCGCAGGAGGCCGCCAGGCATTGGCTTCCGGAGTGCGACTATTGTGGTTTGGGCCTTGGTGGGGTAGTGTGATCTCGTTCGCCTGCCGCTGTCAGACTGCAAGGAGGGTGGAGCGTGAGCAACCCTGTTTCAGATGGTGGGGAGCACAAGTCTCTGGGCGATGCGGCCGCGGTCTTTCCGCTCCAGGGAGAGCCGTGTGTTCCTTCTGCGCTGCCGATCAGTCTGCCGGAGGCGTTTCGACGACCGCGGGTGTGGACGGTTTTCCTGCTGTGCGTGGTGACGCTGATCAGTGTGGTAGTTTGTAGTGGTTCTCTCCTCCTAATACTCGCAGTGGTGCAGAATGGCCCGGAGGGTTTCAGCCGGGATGGAGCGGGGGCCATCATGCGGACGCTGGGTACGGCTGCCGGCTTGCTGAGCACGATGGCGGCCACGATGGTCCTGATTGCGCTGGCCGCGCTCTCGGGAGGGTGGTTGTCACCTTTGCCGTGTCGCGAGCGGTTGCGATTGAAGGTGCCCCGGATTTCCTCCTTTACCTGGGCAGCCGCCCTGGTGGGAATGCTGGGACTGAGCGTCGCGTTCACTGCGGCCATGAACCTGGGTCTGGCACCGCAGAAGTCGATTCTCGAGACGTTGAGCCGAGCGATCGAACAGCTTGTGGGGGTCGGACTGGCGGCCGGATTCCTCACAATCTGCGTGGCCCCGGGAATTGCGGAGGAGTTGTTTTTCCGCGGCTACGTTCAGACTCGATTTGCAGCCCGATGGCACTCTGCGTGGGCGGTGTTCCTGACGTCGCTTTTGTTTGCCTTCTACCACATGGACCTGATCCAAGGGGTGTTTGCCTTTGCCATGGGGTTGTTTCTCGGCCTCCTCACTGAGCGAGCGTGCAGCGTTGTTCCAGCGATGGTTTGTCACACGGTAATCAACGCATTCTCGTTCTGGATGACCGTGGGCGGTGTCGAGATTGTCGGTCGAGGAGCGAACATCGTGGCCGTTGTCGCGGGTGTGATTGTCATGGTGGCCTGTTTCAACCATGTTCGCTGCCGACCGGTCCGACCGGCGAGGGCTGGGATTTGAGTGGCAGTCCGGCTCACGGGCACCCCGGCCGGGGGCTTCGCCTGCTCTCCTGGCCGATCGGAGCTTGAATCCCGACGTGGTCGAGGCTACAAAGCGGGTTTCCACTGCATAGGAGAATGAGCATGAGCCTTTCAATAGACCGAGTCACGTTGAGTTGTGTCATGACCGTGCTGCTCTTGATGGCCGGGCCTGGGCTGGCCGCCGACCTGCGTCCCCCTTCGGTGCCCCTGGTTTCGGTCGATCCCTACTTCAGCATCTGGTCGCCTGCTGACCGGCTGACCGACGCGTGGCCGGTTCACTGGACGGGCAAGCCGCATGGCATGAGCAGCATGGTGTTGGTGGATGGCAAGCCCTACCGACTGATGGGGACTGAGCCCAAGGATGTGCCGGCCATGGCGCAGGCCGGGCTCCAGGTGCTCCCGACGCGAACGATCTACACATTCAAGAACGATCAGGTGTTGGTGACCCTGACTTTCATGACCCCCCTGCTGCCGGACGATTTCGAAGTGCTGGCCCGTCCGCTCACCTACCTGACCTGGCAGATGCGTTCGGCTGACGGGAAGGAGCACGAGGCCGCGATCTACTTTGACGCTACCGGTGAACTGGTCGTCAACGTCCCGGACCAGCGGGTTGCCTGGTCGAAGCCGACGATTTCGGGGCTTGCGGTGCTGCGGATCGGAAGTGAGGACCAGCCTATTCTCGCGAAGAAGGGTGATGATCTGCGGATCGACTGGGGCTATCTGTACGCGGCGACGCAGAGCGAGAAGGGCGTCTGGTGTGCGGTTCTTCCCGCGGAACAAGCCCGCAAGACGTTTGCCGCGGGTCAGGCCTTGGCCACCGCGGAGGCATTGAGCATGCCCCGCGCGGTCAAGGATGGGTGGCCCGCGTTGACGTTTGTGCTCGATCTGGGCAAGGTCGGTGATGCACCGAGGGCCCAGACGGTCATGCTGGCTTACGATGACATCTTCGGGATCACGTACTTCAAGACGAAGCTTCGCTCCTACTGGCGGCGTAACGGAGCCGAGGCGGCCGATCTTCTGACGGCGGCGGCCAAGGACTTTGCCTCACTCACCAAGCGGTGCGAGGCGTTCGACGCGGAACTGGTCGCGGACCTGGCCACGGCCGGCGGCAAGGAATATGCGGATATCGGCTGCCTGGCCTACCGCCAGTGCTTCGCCGCCAACAAGATCACGGCCGATGCCCGGGGCATGCCGTTGCTGTTTCCGAAGGAGAACTTCAGCAATGGGTGCATCGCCACGGTGGACGTGATTTATCCGATGCTGCCGCAGTTCTTGCTGCTCAGCCCCATTCTGGCCAAGGCTTCGCTGGTGCCGGTCCTCGACTACTCTGCCAGCCCGCGATGGCGTTTTCCCTTTGCCCCGCACGATCTGGGTACCTACCCGATGGCCAACGGGCAGGTTTACGGGGGCGGCGAGATCGGTGAGGAGAACCAGATGCCGGTTGAGGAGACCGGCAACATGCTTTTGCTGATGGGTGCGATTGCCAAGGTCGAGGGCAAGCCCGATTTCGCGGTCCGATATTGGCCGCTGATGACCAAGTGGGCGGAGTATCTCAAGAGCAAGGGACTCGATCCCGAGAATCAGCTCTGCACCGACGACTTTGCCGGGCACCTGGCCCACAACGTGAACCTCTCAGCGAAGGCCATTCTGGCCCTGGGCTCGTACGCGATGCTCTGCGACATGGCTGGCAAGAAGGATGAGGCCGCCGAGTACAGGAGGATTGCCAAGGAGTTTGCGACCAAGTGGGAGGAGATGGCCCGTGACGGTGATCACTACCGGCTGGCGTTCGACAAGCCCGGAACGTGGAGCCAGAAGTACAATCTGGTCTGGGATCGCCTCCTGGGGCTCGACCTGTTCCCTGAGTCGATTCTCCGGAAGGAGATGGCCTACTACCTCAAGATTCGGAACGAGTACGGTCTGCCGCTCGACAACCGCAAGGCGTACACCAAGCTTGACTGGACGATCTGGACGGCCACGCTGACCGGTTCGAGCAAGGACTTCGAGGCCCTGGTCAAGCCGGTCCACGCCTTTCTGCAAGCGACGCCCGATCGAATACCCATGACCGACTGGTACCAGACGACCGACGCGAAGCGCGTCGGCTTCCAAGCTCGTTCGGTGGTTGGCGGCGTGTTCATCAAGCTGCTCGACGATCCGGGGATGTGGAGGAAGTGGGCGGGCAAGGCGGCGACGGTGAAGGGCGACTGGGCTCCGCTGCCCACCCCGCCGACCTTCCAGGCCGTCGTGCCCACCGCCGAGAAGGAGGCGGCCGAGTGGCGCTATACCACCACGAAGCCGGCGGACGGGTGGTTCAGGGCCGATTTCGATGATTCCGCCTGGAAGAAGGGAAAAGCGGGTTTCGGAACCAGGCAGACTCCCGGGGCGGTCATCGGAACGGAATGGGACTCGAAGGACATCTGGCTGCGGCGAACGGTCGATGTGGCTAACAGCCCGCTAACCGCCCCGCACCTGCGCGTTCATCACGACGAGGACGCCGAGATCTACGTCAATGGCATTCTGGCCGCCAGGCTTCGCGGCTACACGGTTTCGTACGAGGAGGTCGAGTTGACCGGCCCGGCGGCGAAGGCTCTCAAGGCGGGTAAGAACACGCTGGCCGTCCACTGCCGCCAGACTGGAGGCGGGCAGTACATCGACGTTGGTATTGCCGTGCCTCGCATTCCGAGGTGAGAGGAGGACGTACCGTGAGAACCTTGAAGTCTGTGCCCTTCGGGGCAGCGGCATTCTCGGTGATTGGCGGCTCGATGCTTGTGGTGAGCGCGGCCGAGAAAGACCCTACTGCCTCTTTGCCTGATCGGAACCGGATCGCAGCCATCGCGGCCATACTGCCGGACAAGCCTGTGGGGGTAGGACGGCCCATCTCCGATCGCGAAGCCTGGCGGGCCCTGGCCGAGAAACCGGCGTACCAATCGGTTGGGGACGCGGCCGCAAACACGCTGAAGGACCCGCTGCCCGACCTGCCTGACGAGCTCTACCTGGACTACTCTCGAACGGGCAACCGCACGCGTTGGCAAGCGGTCAATGGCCGGCGGCTCGGGCGGATTCCGAGATATGTCATTGCGGAGTGCATGGAGAACAAAGGGCGGTTTCTTCCGGCGTTCGAAGCCCTGGCAAAGTCGGTGTGTGAACAGCGAACCTGGATGATGCCCGCCCACGACGGCAGCCTGGTCAACTTCAAGGGTACGCGTATTGACATTGACCTGGGCTCATCGGCGATCGGGTGGGATCTGGCGACCGCGGATTTCCTTCTGGGCGACAAACTTAGTCCTGAGACACGGAGGCTCATCCATGAGAACGTGAACCGGAGGATCCTGGAGCCTTTCCGGGGCATGATTGAGGGCAAGCGCGGGGCCAATTCCTGGCTTTCGACGACGAACAACTGGAACGCGGTCTGCTTGGCGAATGTGACTGGGGCGGCGTTGACCCTGATTGAATCGAAGGCTGACCGGGCGTTCTTCGTTGCGGCGGCCGAGCACCTCTCGTTGAACTTCCTCAAGGGTTTCACCTCCGACGGCTACTGCAGCGAAGGGCTGGGCTACTGGAACTACGGGTTCGGTCATTACGTGCTCCTGGCCGAGACGGTTCGTCAAGCCACCGGCGGCAAGCTGGATCTGCTTGAACGGCCGGTGGTCAGGGCCATTGCCCTGTTCGGCGTCAACATCGAGATCACGAACGGCGTTTTTCCGGCCTTTGCCGACTGTTCACCCAGCGCCCGTCCGTCGGCGAGAATCCTATCGGTCGTCAGTCGCGAGTTGGGTCTTGGTCTGAGCAGCTGGGAGAGGCAGGATCCCGCCTCGCCGTCCGGCGGGCTGGCGGAGGCGATGGTCTATTCGTTCCCGAGTGCGGCCGGTCAGGCCCGGCCGGCCGCCCCAAAGTGGAACGGACCGGGGCCGCGAACCTGGTTCGAACAGGCGGGCATCCTCATCCGCCGGCAGATCGAGGGCTCGGGGTGCCGGATGGGCGTGGCCCTCAAAGGCGGGCCCAACGCCGACCACCACCATCACAACGAAGTCGGCTCCTACGTGGTGGTCATCGGGAAGGAAGCGGTTCTGGTTGATCCTGGTGCCGAGGTCTACACCGCGCGTACCTTCAGCAGCCGTCGCTATGAGAGCAAGGTGCTCAACTCGTTCGGCCATCCCGTCCCGAGGGTGGCGGATGAGTTGCAGAAGACTGGCTCTCAAGCTCGGGGCAGGGTTGTCAAGACCGAGTTCACGGACGCCTCCGACACCCTAGTTCTAGATCTATCCTCGGCGTACCGGGTGCCTTCGCTCCAGAAACTGGAGCGAACGTTTGTTTTTTCACGGTTGGCGACGGGTTCACTGGCTGTCACCGACGAGGTCCTTTTCAGTCAGCCCGCCCGCTTCGGCACGGCGCTCATCACCTTCGGGAAGTGGGAACGAAGTGCCCCCGACCGCCTCGTCATCTCCAGCGGCAGGGAGGGGGCGCGGGTCGTGATCGAGGCGACCGGCGGCGAATGGGACGTGTTCGCTGAGCCGATCGAGGAAGACCTTGGCGTCAAGCGGCCCCTGACGCGACTGGGCATCGATTTCAAGAAGCCGGTCAAGCAGGGAAAAGTGGTTTTAACCATTCTGCCGGCAACCGAGGCCCAGTGAGACTGGAGGGCTGTTGCTGATGGCCGGGAGGTTTAGCAGGGCGCGATTTCCGGGTGTGGCGCCATCGTTGGCTGTGATCTTGTCCGCCTCGCTGGACGCTGCCGGCCGACCCGTGTGAACTCGGGCCTTGCAGACGGCAGCGCGGCGCAACAAGCCATGGTGAGCAAACGAGGAAGGTGGGCCCCTAGCGGATCTTCGCCTCCGGGTCCTGATGCACAGCAGCGGCGGATCTCAGAAGGCTGCCGCCAAGGCTTCGGTGAGCTCTTCGGAGGCGAGCGCGATCGGGTTGCCCTTGGTACTGCCGGCCACCTGGACTCTCTCCACGATCCAGGCGAAGTCCTCGGTCGAGATTCCCTGCTCTCGAAGCGGCTTGATGGACAGCGAGGCGCACAGTTCGCGAATCCAGCTTACTCCGTCCTCTGCGGTGGCAAGGGGTTCGCAGGTGACGAGCCGAGCGATTTCCGCATAGCGAGCCAGGGCGTTGCTGCCCGGCTGGCGTTTCTGCAGGGCCCGGAGATTGACGGCCATCACGTGTGGCAGGAGTGCGGCGCAGATCTCGCCGTGGGGAGCGTTGAACCGACCACCGATCGGGCCGGCGAGACCGTGTACGGCCCCAAGGCCGGCGTTGGCCAGGGCCAAGCCGCCAAAGAGGCTGGCGATACACATTTCCTCGCGAGCGTCGGCGTCCCACGCATCCTGGTAGACTCGCGGAAGAGCTCGTGCCGCCCGTTGGATGCCCTCGCGACAGATGCCGTCGGTCGTTGGATTGGCGCGGGCAGACACATACGGCTCGATGAGCTGGGTGAGGGCATCCAAGCCGGTGCTCGCGGTCACTGCCTTGGGGAGTTCAAGGGTCAGCTCAGGATCGACCAGGGCCAGTCGGGGAAGCATCAGCGGACTTCGCAGGCTGACTTTGACACGATGTTCGGTGGAGGTCAGCACCGCGTTGCGGGTGACCTCGGATCCGGTGCCGGCAGTCGTGGGGATGGCGATGACCGGCAGTGGCGGATGGGTCAAGGGCTTGTTGTGGCCGATGACCTCGAGGTAATCGAGCGTATCGCCGGGGTTGGTGGCCAGGGCGGCGATGGCCTTGCCGGCGTCGATGGCGCTGCCGCCGCCGAAGCTGATCACCAATGAACAGCCGTCGTGGCGGACCTGCTCGGTTCCCCAGTAAACGGCGTCAATCGTGGGCTCGCCGGGCATGCTGAACGTTCGCGAGTCGATGCCCCTAGGTTGCAGGAGTTCCACCAGTCGGCCGGCGCGTGCGGCCGAGCGCCCGCACACCAGGAGTGCACGTGGGTTTTCCTGACCGGGCAGGGTTTCTCCGACCAGACGGCCGATTTCGTCGAGCGTACCGGGGCCAAAGACAATCCGTGATGCGGTGGCGAACTCAAAGCGCATGAGAGCTACCACCCCTGCTCGTCTGGAAAGACGTTGGCGTACTTGATACCTTGTCGCGGCTCGGCCATCATATCCGCGACGGTATCTCGCCATTTGAGGTAGTGGGCTGTCTCCTTGTGTTTAACGGTGGCCTCCTCGTTGCGGTAGACCTCGACGAGGACGAGCTGGCTGGGGTCATCTTTCTGTTGGATGACGTCGAAGCGGGCGATACCCGGTTCCCGGACGCTGTGACGAGCGTTCTCGAGAGTGGCCTGTTTGAACGCCTCAATCGACTCGGTTTTGACATGAACATGAACCATCACGATCAGCATCCAAGGTCTCCCATTCTGATGACCGTTTCGGCGATCCAGTCCTGGGGATAGTATAGCGATGGAATGGTGACGAGTCATCTGCATGTGGTGGTCGAACATGGCATGGCAGCGCAGTCAGGGGAGGCTAGCTGGGGAATCACGGGTCAGGGTATGCTGGTAAGGGAGAACACATGCGCCGATCACTTGTCATGGTTTTTGGATTGCAGTGGGCGGTTTGCCCATCTCCTGCCGAGGCCGACAAGCCGCCGTTGCGCGATCAGGCGGTTCAGGCTCTGCGGCAGGCCACGGAGTTTTTCCGCACCCAGGTTGCCACGGAGGGCGGTTACCTCTGGCGTTACAGCGAGGATCTGACCCAGCGCGAAGGCGAGGGCAAGGCATCGGAGGCCACGATTTGGGTCCAGCCTCCAGGCACACCCTCTGTCGGCATGGCGTACCTGGAGGCGCATGAGGCTACTCGAGACCGATACTATCTTGAGGCTGCCAGGGAAGCCGCCTATGCCCTGGTGCGCGGGCAATTGCGTTCCGGCGGTTGGGATTATCGCATTGAGTTCGATCCCAAGCACCGTCGGCACTATGCCTACCGGGTGGACGGCGGCCAGGCCGGACCGCGTAACGTGACCACTCTGGATGATGACACGAGCCAGTCCGCCTTGCGTTTCCTGATGCGTGTTGATCGAGCGTTCGCGTTCCGAGATGAGCGCATTCACGAAGCTGCCGGCTACGCCCTGGCCAGCCTGCTGAAAGCACAGTATCCGAACGGTTCCTGGCCGCAACGCTTCGACAGTTTCCCTGAACCGTCCAGGTTTCCGTCCAAACGTGCGAGCTTCCCGACTACGTGGTCGCGGGAGTTCCCGGACACGAAGTACGCCGCCTACTACACGCTGAACGACGGTGCCGTCCCCGACATGATGGCGACGATGCTCGAGGCCTGGCGGATCTACGGTGAGGACCGATACCGAAGCTCGGCAGAGCGGGCGGGCGATTTCCTTTTGCTCGCCCAGATGCCGGAGCCGCAGCCGGCCTGGGCCCAGCAGTATGATACGGACATGCATCCGGCATGGGCGCGGCAATTCGAGCCGCCGGCAATCACCGGGGGCGAATCCCAGGTGGTGATGAGAACGCTACTCGTCCTGTGCCGTGCGACGGGCGACCGCAGATACCTCGAACCACTGCCTCGAGCCATTGCCTATTTCCGCCGCTCGCGCCTGAGCAACGGCCTGCTGGCTCGCTTCTACGAACTGCAGACCAACAAGCCGCTCTATTTCACGCGCGACTACAAGCTGACTTACAGTGATGCCGATGTGCCCACGCACTACGCCTTCAAGGTCGTCGATCGAATCCGGGAGATCGAAAGGGAATACGAGCAACTGCGTAAGATGGACCTCGCCGAGCCCGCGGCGGTGCCGGAAAAGCACAGGCCAAGAATGGCCGCAGAGCTGGAAAGGCGCGTCCAATCGGTCATCGCGGCCATGGACGACCGCGGCCGCTGGATTGAGCGCGGTCGCCTACAATACCAGGGCAACGATCATCGGACGGAGCGGATCATCGACTGCCGCACATTCGCAAATCACGTGAAGATCCTGAGCGACTTCCTCTCGGCAACTCAGATCGATTGAGCCCCGGTGAGAGTCAACCAGGAGCGTGATGCGGTCTGAGCGCGTCGGTCTGTTTCGATACTGTGCTCGAGTTGGGAGGAGCGGCGCGTGCCTAGATCATGGCCAGCAGGATCGTCTCGGCTGAGGCCTGCCACATGGCCGCCCGGCTTTTCAGTCTGACGGTTCGCAGCCAGACAAGCAGGTCTTGGAGCGTCGGCCAGCGGGTGGGCCGGCCGGAAAAGGCGCCGGCCTGGCTGTAGGCATGTTCCAGCCCTGCCACTAGTACTACAACGCTAAGAAAGCTCAAGAAACCTCATGCGACCAGCCGATGGGTAGTTCGAGTGGAACTCGAACACAGGAGGCCCTGGGCATGGACGCCGACACGATTCTCCGGATAAGGCCGGC